>JAGBSG010000080.1 GCA_017632035.1 Oscillospiraceae bacterium
GAAATCGCTCTGCTGAAGAGACTGTGCGCTGAGCGCGGTGTTCGTTGCGCCGAGTCTAACCACTGGCGTTACGGCGGCGAAGGCGCTGCTGAGCTGGCCCGCGTAGTTGTTGAGGCTTGTGAGGATCCCGTAGAGGTCAAGTTCCTGTACGATCTGGATATGCCCCTGCGTGAGCGCGTTGAGCGTATCGCTAAGGAAGTTTACGGTGCTGACGGTGTTACCTGGCTGCCTCTGGCTGTTGAGAAGGCTCAGCGCTTCGAGAGCGATCCCAAGTACGCTGACTACTGCACCATGATGGTTAAGACTCACCTGTCCCTGTCCGATGACCCCACCAAGAAGGGTGTGCCCACCGGTTGGAAGCTGACCATCCGTGACATCCTGGAGTACGGCGGCGCCAAGTTCCTGTGCCCCATGGCCGGCACCATCTCCATGATGCCCGGTACCGCTGCTGACCCCGCATACCGTCGTGTTGACGTGGATGTGGAGACCGGCAAGGTAAGCGGCCTGTTCTAATCGGACCCCAATAACGCACAGGCGGGAAACCGCCTGTGCTTTCCCCGCATTAGCGGAAAAGCAGGTAAAAAGTAATAGTGAATAGTGAAGAAGTAATGTATCTGCTTCGCAGATGAATTTAAATGATCCCGAAGGGATACCTTACCTGTTCACTATTCACTCTTACTTATCACTTATTTTTTACTGGAAGGAAAAAATACTATGGATATGACTATGGAATCCTGCCGCAAGTTTGTGGAGGTCCTTGCCTCTGATGCTCCCGCCCCCGGCGGCGGCGGCGCTGCTGCTCTGGTAGGTGCTATCGGCACTGCTCTGGGCAACATGGTGGGCAGCCTGACTGTCGGTAAGAAGAAGTATGCCGAGGTTGAGGCCGAGATCATCGACCTGAAGGCCAAGTGCGACGCTCTGCAGAAGGAGCTGCTGGACCAGGTTGAGGCCGATGAGGTCAACTTTCTGCCTCTGGCCAAGGCTTACGGCATTCCCAAGGACGACCCCAACCGTGACAAGGTCATGGAAGAGGCCACCATCATCGCCTGCTCCACTCCCATGAAGATCATGGAGCTGTGCTGCCAGGCTATTGAGTACATCGCTGTGTTTGCTGCCAAGGGCTCCCGTCTGGCTGTTTCCGATGCCGGCTGCGGCGCTGTGTGTTGCAAGGCTGCCCTGCAGGCTGCTTCCCTGAATGTATTTATCAACACCAAGACCCTGAAGAACCGTGAGGTCGCAGAGGAGATGAACGCCAAGGCTCTGGGCATGCTGGCAAAGTACGGCGCCATGGCTGACGAGATATTCAACACTGTCAAGGCTGGCTTCGGCGTTTAAGCGGCGAGTCGCCGCAGACAATTCGTGCTCGGTGCTGTGCGTGTCGTTACTTCCCTGACCCGCTCGGTATCGTTACACAGGGGCGGATAACCGCATCCGCCCGGGCCGAAGTGGTCTTCGTCCCCTACAATACATATTACTGGAGGAAATAGAAATGGCAAAAAGATTGCTTGGCAAAGAAGTGAACGAGGCTCTGGTAGCCGCGCTGCAGGGCCGCACCGCTGCTCTGCGGGATAAGGGCATCGTGCCCACTCTGGGTATTATCCGTCTGGGCGAAAACCCCTCTGACCTGTCCTATGAGAAGGGTGCTACCAAGCGTGCTGAGGAAGTGGGCGTTGCTGTTAAGAACTTCATCCTGCCCGAGGACGCTTCTAAGGAGGATGTTCTGGCTGTGATCGATCAGGTCAATGCTGACGACAGCATCCACGGCGTGCTCATGTTCCGTCCCCTGCCCAAGCACCTGAAGGCTGACCAGGACGAGATCTGCAACCGCCTGGCTCCCTGCAAGGATGTGGACTCCATGACCCACATGTCCAACGCCGGTGTGTTCGAAGGTCAGGATCTGGGCTACGCCCCCTGCACCCCCGCCGCCTGCATGGAGATCCTGGACCACTACGGCATCGACTGCAAGGGCAAGAACGCCGTTGTTATCGGCCGCAGCCTGGTCGTCGGCAAGCCTGCCGCTATGATGCTCATGGCTAAGAACGCCACCGTCACCGTCTGCCACACCCGCACTGTGAACACCGCTGAGATCTGCAAGAACGCCGATATCATCGTCACTGCTGCCGGTGTGCTGAACAGCCTGACCAAGGACTTTGTCCGTGAGGGCCAGATCGTCATCGATGTGTCCATGAACTGGAATCCCGAGAAGATCACCACCAAGGGCAAGGGCGGCATGTCCGGCGACTGTGTGTTCGACGAGGTCGAGCCCATTGTTGAGGCCATCACCCCCGTCCCCGGCGGCGTTGGCGCTGTCACCACCACTGTGCTGATGAAGCATGTGGTCGAGGCTGCTGAGAAGATCTGAATTTCATAACCCTCTTACATGACTGACGGGGAGCGAGGGAAGCGCCGCCGGTGGCGGATGAAGCGACCTGAGCGAGTGGCTGCGGTCGGCAGATGAGGAAGGCGCATTGTCGCTGACGAAGATGCCGGGCACCGCAACCGGCCATAAAAGCGGTTGACCGCTGTGGAGTGTAAGAGTTGCAAGCCGACCGTCTGGGCAATTCGAACTTTATGGGCTCGGATTGCCCAGATTTTTTAAGGAGTGTCTAGTATGAAAAAAATCAAAAACCTCTCCGAAGGCGCATTTCTGAAGCTGCTGTTTGGCTTCCTTGCCGCCTGCTTCCTGATCGCCGCGGTATGTATGCCTGACCGCAGCACTATGTTCACGGGTCTTTGGAACATCCTGAGCCAGCCCAGTAAGATCTCCGCTAACTATTTTGCCATGGGCGGCTATGCAGCCACATTTCTGAACATGGGTCTGGTGTGCCTGATCAGCTTACTGCTGTTTGTGGTCTTTAAGGGCACGCCTAACAATGTTTCTACTCTGGCTGTGATCCTCACCGTAGGCTTTGGCTCTTGGGGCATCAATGTGCTGAATATCTGGCCCACCGTTCTGGGTGTGGTGCTTTACGGTCTTGTAAAGCGGGAGAAGCTGGGCGGCCTGGTCAACGCCATGCTGTTCTCAACCGGTATTGCCCCTTTGATCACCGATCTGATGATCCGCTACCCCAACGCCGAAGTCATCGGCTTCAACGCAGTAGGTATTGCTTTGGCTATGTTCGTGGGCCTGATCATCGGCTTCTTCCTGCCCGCAGGTCTGGCCCACTCTCCCAAGGTCCACAAGGGCTTTGATCTGTACTCCGCAGCTCTGCCCATCGGTATGACTGCTTTCTTCCTCAACGCCACCCTGTTTAAGACCATGGGTGTGAATCTTCCCAAGGCACTGTCCGATCTGGATGCCGCCACTATGCAGGTAGCAAGCCCCATGATTGTGAACATCTTCTGCATTACCGTGTTCGTCCTGTGCATTATCGCCGCATTTGCTCTGGGCTGCAAGCCCAAGGACTATTGGAAGCTGCTCAGTGACCCCGCACTGGTGACCAATTTCTCCTCTACCTATGGCAATGCTACCTTCCTGATGAATGTGGGCGTATTCGGTCTGTTCATCCTGGGTTACTACAACCTGATCGGTGCTACCTTCAATGGCATCACCTTCGGCATCATTTTCTGTATGCTGGCCACCTGTAATTCCGGCAGCCATCCCGGCAATGTGTGGCCCATCATGCTGGGCTACGCCGTTGCCTCTCTGGTATTCGGCTGGATCTCACCCCTGCTGGGCGGCACCTTTGCCTTTAAGATCAATGCACAGGCTATTTGCGTAGGTCTGTGCTACGCCAACGGCCTAAGCCCCATTGCCGATAAGTACGGCTGGCGTTACGGCTTCATTGCGGCAGTTATGCACTACCTACTGGTGACCTCTGTGCCTACGCTGCACGGCGGATTCTGCCTGTACAACGGCGGCTTCACCGCGGCTCTGATCTGCCTGATCCTGGTGCCTGAGCTGGAAAAGTTCTTCCGCACCAAGGAAGAGCGGAAGCTCCAAAAGGCCGCAAAATAAAATGTAAGGGGCTGTCTGGCGAAGGACAATTTGCATAAAAGAAATGAAAAAGCAAGGCTGTCATTCCGAGTGGAGCATAGCGGAATCGAGGAATCTACGCGCTATATTGCTGCTAAGCAGTCAAATAGTGCCAAGATCCTTCGACTCGCCATGCTCGCTCAGGATGACAGCTTTTTTGTAGCTTTATCTTTCTTGGGTTATTGTTCGTTTTTACCTTAATGAGACATCCTCTTACGCTTTTTCTCAGAACCCCAGGCCGGAGCCTAACATATTGTCCAGGCCGCCAATATACCAGTCGTTATCCTCTTTGACCATGGGAAGCTCCGCTTCCTCCGACTCCTTTATGTCGTTGAGCTCTGCGTACATGACCACCGTCACGATGGCGTGGTCACCGTCAATGTTGATGTCCTTGATCTCCAGGCGGAAATTATCGCCCGGAAGCAAGAGCCCGCCCAACGAGAACATATCCCGCATACTCACATCGAAACCGCCAACACCGGAAATCAGTCCGTCGGCGAAATCCATGGTCATTTCCATGATCGCCTGCGTGGGGCCGTCCAAGCATTCCATCATGCCGTCCCAGTCCCCATCGTTGTAGGCGTCCTCCAGGGCTTCGATCCGCTCCCGGATCAGCGTCTCATCGCTCTTGAACAGGTTCAGCAGGTTAAAGTGATTGACCGCAAACACAGCAGCGGCAATAACCGCCAAGACGGCTACCCATTTCAGAAAGCTGCCGCCCTTTGCTGCTTTTACCGCAGTGTCTGCTACCGCAGCTGCCACATTTCCGGCTGCCACTGGCTGACTGACAGGCTGCTGAGGCTGGTGCGTTGGTTGCTGTGCCGGCTGCTGTACGGGCCGCTCTTCAGAGCCGCAGGAACCGCAGAATCTAGCATCATCAGCCAAAGGTTTGCCGCATTTTGTACAAAAAGCCATTTCTATCCCTCTTTTCTTTTCGAAGCAGTGCCGTAAACAGACCTTCTGATATCTATATTGATATCACAGATATTATGGAAAATCAAATGCTCTTATTCCACAGGCTTCTGTTTATTTCATAAATTTATCTACGGCTTGACATAGATCGTCGATGGCGCCTTCATCACCGGCTGCCACAGCATCCACCATGCAGTGCCGGATATGATCCTTCAGGATCACCTTGCCTGTGTTATCCAGGGCCGAGCGTACAGCAGCCAGCTGCACCAGCACCTCTGAGCAGTCATAGCCCTCTTCCACCATTCGTTTGACCTTCTCCAAATGTCCAATGGCACGGGCCAAGCGGTTGACCACAGCCTTCTGATTTTCATGGACATGTCCATGGCTGTGGGCGATGCCGTGCTCATGCATATAGGCATGACTGTGCGTATGTGCATGTTCCATGTCACGCCCTCCTTTTCCTGTTTTGACTATTATAGCCTTTTGCGCCAAGGGCTGCAAGCCCCATAGGGGGATACTGTTAATTCAGCCCCAGCAGGCCGCAAAGCCGCTCGTTTTTCTGCAGTTCTTCTAAGATCAGTTCCTGCAGCTCCGGGTCTGCAAAGGCATCCACATCCAACTCCTCCGAATCTCCGGGCAGAAGCTCCCGGTCAGCCAGGATCGCAACAACATTGCAGATGGTGGAAATATCCTCTTGGGCAGTAGCTGCTTCCAGATCCTGTATGTACTTTTCCACCGGCGCAGTATCGACACCGATGGCCTGGCTGATCTGCTCTATTGTTTCCGGGGGGAGCAATTCTTCGCGGTAAGATTTCAGGACATCCACAACAGTCCCCGCGGCTTCGGGGTTTTCCTGCATATATTCGCCCAGTGCCCGGAAATCGTCTCCATCCGGCATCTTTTCGCTGCCGGGCAGAAAAGCGCTTGCCTTTTCCAGACCCTGCACCAGCTTGACTGCGCCGATCATGCGCTCGCCAACGCTGAATTTCTCACCGTTATCCTCTGCTGTGGTAAGGGAATAGAAAGCCCACCGGCAGCCCAGATCGTCTGTCAGCTGGATGGCGGGAGAATCCGCCAATTCCTGCACCACAAAGGCCACTTCTTCTAGGGCAGGTTCTTGGGAAAATACCCTTACCACCGTCAATGTGCCCGAGGCCACGCAGAGCAAACCGTTGACCAGCACCAACTCTGCCAGCAGGCAAAGTACAGCAGAAGCCAGACCGGGAGCCAGGGCGACCAGCTTGCTTTTGGGGAAGCAAAGCACCTTTTCGCTCCAACCGTGCTTTTTGTTCAGGCCGCGGATCACGGCACAAAGGATGGCCTTGAGTATCACAAAAGCCACAGTAAATACCACCAGGGCCAGCATGGCTGTAGGCAGTGCCTTAATAAACGCGTTCAGGCTGCTGGGTAAGGACATGCCGCCCTCGGCAATCATATCTGCCAGAGATGCGCCCAGGCCCATGAAATCCAGCCTGGCAGGATTCACAAATATTTTTGTAAGTACAAAGGCGAGTATCGCGGAAATGGCCACAGCACCCAGCTGCAGCAGCGAAAGGAATAGGCCCTTCCGATAAGCCTTCCACACCCGCAGACCTACACTAAGTACCATCAAAATTGCAGGCAGTAACCAAATAAACTGTTTCATAAGCAGCCCCCTCTCTTCTTTCTGCCAATATACCACTTTTTCACTGGAAATGCAAACCTTTTTGGAATTTGTTTTGACTGTGCGTGGGGTTTCTGCTATAATTCTATGTTGTGATACTTCCCGTGGGAGGATTTAAGCTATGAGAATGCGTAAAATGAAAAATTTAGACAGCCGCATGGAAAGGTGCGCGGCTTTGCGGATCACGGATCCGGCATCGCTGAAAGGAAACTGGCGCTCTCTGAAGCCGGGCTGCATGGGCCTGTGGGTAGAGGTGGGCTGTGGCAAGGGCAAATTCACTGCTGAAACAGCACAGGCAAATCCCGATGTGCTGCTGATCGCCGTGGAGCGCTGCCGGGAGGCTATGGTCGTGGCCATGGAAAAGGCCCGGGATATGGGACTGAAAAATGTATATTACATCGATATGGATGTGGCCAATATAGAAGAGATCTTTGCCGCAGAAGAGATCGATCGGTTGTTTATCAATTTTCCGGATCCCTGGCCCCGGAAGAAAAATGCCAAACGCCGGCTGACCCACCGTGGCTTTCTGGATAAGTACTGCCGGGTGGTCCGTACCGGCGGAGAGTTCCATTTCAAAACCGACAACGCCCCCTTGTTCGAATTCAGCGTGGAGGAGTTTGCCGCTTGCGGTCTGGAGGTCAAGAACCTGACCCGGAATCTCCACGAAAACGGCATTGTGGGCATTATGACCGGTTACGAGGAAAAATTCCACGCCCTTGGAACGCCCATCAATCGCTGCGAGGTCGTCTGCAAGTCCTTTGTACTGCCGCCTGAGGAAAAAAAGTCTGCGGCGGAGGAAGAGGTATGACCACCTATCGCGCAGGCAGCTGCGATGTGGCTGTGATCGGTGCAGGTCACGCAGGCATTGAAGCTGCGCTGGCATGTGCCCGGCTGGGGATGCACACCATTCTGTTTACCATCAATCTGGATGCTGTGGGCAATATGCCCTGCAATCCGGCTATTGGAGGTACCGGCAAGGGCCATCTGGTAAGGGAGCTGGATGCCTTGGGCGGTGAAATGGGTGTCGCAGCAGACCACAGCTGCATTCAGTACCGTATGCTCAACCGGGGAAAAGGTCCTGCGGTCCATTCCCTGCGTGCCCAGGCCGACCGCCGCAAATATCAGCAATATATGAAGCATGTGCTGGAGCTGCAGGAAAATCTGGAGCTGAAGCAGGCTATGATCACCCAGGTGATGACGGAAAACGCCCATGTCACCGGTGTTGCGACCCAGTTGGGTGCCCGGTATGATGCCAGAGCGGTGATCCTTGCCACAGGCACCTATCTGGACAGCACCGTGATCACCGGCGAGTCTGTATACCCCTCTGGTGCGGACGGTATGCATCCTTCCCGAGGCCTGGCGGACAATCTGCGGGCGTTGGGCCTGCCTCTGCGCCGCTTTAAGACGGGTACACCGCCGCGGATCAATCGCCGCAGTGTGGATTTTTCCCAGATGGAGCTGCAGCCCGGTGACGAACAGATCGAGCCATTCTCTTTCCGCACAGAGCATGCCCTGAACAATCAGGCAGTATGCTACCTGACCTATACCAATGAGGAAACACACAGGATCATCCGGGAGAATTTGCACCGCAGTCCCATGTATGATGGCACGATTTCCGGCGTGGGCCCCCGGTACTGTCCCAGTATTGAAACAAAGATCGTTCGCTTTGCAGAAAAGAGCCGGCATCAGCTCTTTATTGAGCCCTGCGGTATGGACACGGAGGAGCTGTATATTCAAGGCTTTTCCTCTTCTCTTCCGGAGGATGTGCAGCTGCAAATGCTGCGCACGATCCCCGGTCTGGAAAATGCTCAGATGATGCGCCCGGCCTATGCCATCGAATATGAGTGCATCGACCCTACGGAGCTGCTGCCCACATTGGAGTGTAAGAAGATCTCCGGGCTGTATGGGGCGGGCCAGTTTAACGGCACCTCCGGCTATGAAGAAGCCGCTGCCCAGGGCCTTATCGCCGGCATCAATGCCGCTTTGAAGCTTAAGGGAGAAGATCCCTTGATCCTGACCCGGGATACCAGCTACATCGGCACTCTCATCGACGATCTGGTGACCAAGGGCACGGAAGAGCCCTACCGGATCATGACCAGCCGCTGTGAGTATCGGCTGCTCCACCGGCAGGACAATGCGGACCAGCGGCTGACAGCCATCGGTGCCAAGGTGGGGCTTGTTCCTCCGGAAAGGCTCTCTCAGGTGGAGGAAAAATACGAAGCCGTCCGTCGGGAGATCCAGCGGCTGGAAGCCAACGGCGTCCCCGGCTCTCAGGCCCTGAATGATATGCTTGCCCTGCGAAATTCCGCACCGGTGGCCAATTCTGCAAGGCTTGCCGACCTGCTTCGCCGTCCGCAGGTGACTTATGAGGATATCGCGCCCTTTGATCCCCAGCGTCCGGCGCTGCCCAAGGCTGTTACGGACGAGGTGGAGATCCAGATCAAATACGCTGGGTATCTTGCCCGGCAGGAAAAGCTGGTGGAGGAATTTAAGCGGGAGGAGTCTCGCCGCTTGCCCGAAGCCATCGATTACAACAGCATAGCGGGCCTCCGGCTGGAAGCCCGTCAGAAGCTGTCGGAGATCCGCCCTGTGTCCATTGGACAGGCTGGCCGTATCTCGGGTGTCAGCCCGGCAGATATCGCCGTACTGCTGATCTATCTGGAGCAAAACACTTAACACAAACCGCCTCCGACGCATAGGATAGTCGGAGGCGATTTTTATGGCAATTGTGCAAACAGATATCCCCATTACCTCAGAAAGCTGTGACCGGATGATCCAGCAGATCGTGGCGGCCTACCCCTTCTGCCGAACAGAGGTCATCGGCACTACCGCATTCCAAAGGCCGTTACGCACGCTGGTTATCGGCAACGGCCCCAGAAAGGTGATCTATTCCGCATCCCACCATGCCAACGAATGGATCACGAGCCTGGTTCTTTTAAAGTTTGGGGAGGAGCTGGCCCAAGCTATATCGGAGAACGGTGTGATCAATGGGATCGAGGCAAAAGAGCTGGCCGATGCCGCCACGATCTATATGGTCCCCATGGTGGACCCCGATGGGGTGGATCTGGTCACCGGAGCGATACCGCCCGGAAGCGTTCCTTACGAAACTGCACGGACCTTGGCAGAATTCTATCCAAACATACCATTCCCTGAGGGGTGGAAGGCTAACTTGCTGGGAGTGGACCTGAATTTGCAATATCCGGCAGGCTGGCTGCAGGCCCGGGAGATCAAATTTTCCCAGGGCTTCACCCGCCCCGGTCCCAGAGATTATGTGGGCAGAGCTCCCCTGGATCAGCTGGAAAGCCGGGCCCTGGCAGGCTACACAGAGTACATCGACCCAGCCCTGGTGCTGGCCTATCACACCCAGGGAGAGGTGATCTACTGGCAGTTCCGGGATTATGAGGTGCCGGGTGCCCAGGAGCTGGGAGAGCAGTTCGCGCAGGTCAGCGGCTATGAGCTGGCGGATACCCCCTTTGAGTCCAGCTTTGCAGGCTATAAGGATTGGTTTATTCAGCAGTTCCGCAAGCCGGGCTACACCATTGAGGTAGGACTGGGGGAGAATCCGCTCCCCCTTGAGCAGTTTGAACAGATCTACCGGGACAATATCGGTATCCTGACCATTGCCGCCCTGGGCGGTCAACCGGGCGGGGCGGCTACCTAAAAATGAACAACGCCCACCTTTTGGTGGGCGTTGCGCATTTTCTTATCTTCTGTTCCAGTCTCTGCGGTTGCCGTCCTTGTCATAGCACAGGGCTACCGTCACATTGATGGCAATGCAGCACACAGCAATCAGCCCCAGCTCCCAAAGTACGCAGGATAGGGCGGTGCTGGCCATATCTACGGCATCCATACCCCGAAAGCCAATGCAGATCAACGCCATGATCACCGTCAGGATCAGCCCAAGCACGGTCCAGGCCATGCCTGCGAGCCTTTGGGTGAAGCGCCAGGCCTCTATGCTTCCCATGCCGAAGTAGAAGCGGTAGCCTGCAGAGTAGTTGGCTTCCTTGGGCGGCATAAACAGATACCATAGGCCCAGTCCCAGCAGAAGCAGGGGTGCTGCCATCACACAAAGGCGTGCGAAGGTCTCCACCCAGCCAATCACGGTGTTCAGCTGCGGCACCAGGCTTGCGGGGTCAAATTCATCCACCAACCCCACCAGCCGATCGATCAAGCTGCCAATATCCATGGTTCACTCCTTATTTTTCTTCCAGATACTTATTGATCTCGTGGATGAAGCTGCTGACATCCTGGAAGCGGCGGTAAACGGATGCAAAACGAATGTACGCGACCTCGTCAAGAGGCTTGATGCGCTCCATGACCATCTCACCGATCTTGTCGGTGCTGACCTCACGGTCCAGGGTGTTCTGGATGGTCTGCTCAATCTCGGTGGTGATCCGGTCCAGATCAGCCATATCCACCTGCCGCTTATCAAAAGCCCGCACCATAGAATTGAGGATCTTGTTGCGGTCAAAGCCCTGGCGGGTACCGTCCCTCTTCACTACGATGATGGGCAGACTTTCCACGATCTCATAGGTGGTAAACCGGCGCTGACATGTCAGGCACTCCCGGCGGCGGCGGATGCTCAGACCGTCCTCACTGTGACGGGAATCCACGACTTTGCTTTCCTGATCTCCGCAAAAAGGACATTTCATGGGGAATCAACTCCCTTTTTACAATTTATTCTATAATTATAGCAGAATTGTCCGCCACTGTCCAGCCCTTTTTTGCTATTGCCAATTTGGGCCCAATCGGGTACAATAGACGCATAAGCTGAAGGAAGTCGAACTCCGGCAGCCCCTCAGCTTAAGGATATCCCTTGTGAAAGGAGCTACCCATGCGCGATAATAAGCAGTATTTGATATGGGGCGTTTTGTTTATTCTTTGCGCCGGACTTGGTTTTATTCCCGAACCGGAGGGCCTGATAAAGGCAATTATGGTCCTTGTGAGCTTTCTCTTCTTTGTTCCTCCGGGATGGCTTCTGTACCGGGCTGTCCGGTCTGGTAACCGGCAAGGCCTGTGTTGTCTGCGCAATCTTTCGGCCATTTCTCTGGGCCTGACGCTGGTGTTGCTGGTGGTGAATTTTCTTTCGGTTGGTGCATCTGAGGCTGTGGGCAACTATCTGTACGGTCTGCTGGTGATCTTTTCTGCGCCTATGGTGTGCAGTCAGTTCTGGGCAGTAAGCCTGTTTTTGTGGGCCTGCCTAATGATGACTGCCCTGACCTTCCTTCGCGAGAAAAAAGACTGAGAGCGCTCCTCTGAATAGATTCTCTTCCGGGTAGAATCAGGAATCTACCCGAGGGAGAGACCTGCCGCACAGGAATCGGGTGACTTTGCGGGTGTTTTTCAGTATATTTAGACTGTGCCTGACGATTTGGCGCAAATCAACCAAGGAGAGTGTCGCATATGACCAACTACCGTATTATTACCGATTCTTGCTGCGATTTTTCTAAGGACATGCTTGCGCAGCTGGATATATCCGTGACCAATCTGACCCTGATGTTCCGGGAGCAGGTGTTTGAGGAAACTACCGATGAGCAGCTGAAGACCGTGTACGACGCCATGCGCGCAGGAGAAGCTGCCACTACGGCTGCCGCCAACCCTGAAAACTGGGCTGGCGTCATAGAGCCGGTAGTTGCTGCCGGACAGGATGCCCTTGTGCTGGCCTTTTCCTCCGGCCTGAGCACGACCTATCAGTCCGCTGTGATTGCGGCTCAGGAGCTTATGGAGAAATATCCCGAGCGTACCATCCGGGTAGTAGACACCCTTTGCGCTTCTCTGGGTCAGGGTCTGCTGGTATGGTATGCCTGCAAGAAGCGGGACACCGGTATGTCTCTGGAGGAATTGAATGCATGGTGCGAAGAGGCGAAATATCAGCTGTGCCACTGGTTTACCGTGGATGATCTGATGTTCCTGAAACGGGGTGGCCGTGTCAGCGCAGCCACAGCGCTTGTGGGTACTATGCTGAATATCAAGCCCGTGCTCCATATGGATAACGAGGGCCACTTGATCAGTAAGGCCAAGGTAAGAGGCAGAAAAGCGGCTCTGCAAGCCCTTGCCGCAAAGGTTGAGGAATTGGGCCTGCCCGGGGAAAATGACACCATGTTCATCTCCCACGGAGATTGCCTGGAGGATGCCCAATACCTGGCAGACCTTTTGAAAAAGCGTTACGGCACCAAGGAGATCGTGATCGGCTATGTAGGCGCAGTGATCGGTTCCCATTCCGGTCCCGGCACAGTTGCTCTGTTCTTCCTGGGAAAGAACCGGTAAAGCATAGCCAGCCAATAAGTTTTGGTTGTTGAAATGGAAAATGAGGAAGCCCCGCTGTTTTTTGCTTTGCAAAAAACAGCGGGGCCTTACAAAAAGATGCGGCAGTACACAAGTGCGTACTGCCGCGGTTTTGTTGCGATTTGTGACCCGCTAAGAGTTTGCGATTAGGCCAGCTCAGCGAAGTACTTGATGGTGCGGACCATCTGAGAAACGTAGGAGTTCTCGTTGTCGTACCAGGAAACGACCTGGACCTGAACCTTGCCGTCGGGCAGCTTGCTGACCATGGTCTGGGTAGCATCGAACAGAGAGCCGAAGCGCATGCCGATGACGTCGGAGGAAACGATCTCGTCCTCGTTGTAGCCGTAGGACTCGGTAGCAGCAGCCTTCATGGCGGCGTTGATCTCCTGGGCGGTCACAGCCTTAGCGCAGACAGCGTTCAGGATGGTGGTGGAACCGGTGGGAGTGGGGATACGCTGAGCAGCGCCGATCAGCTTGCCGTTCAGCTCGGGAATAACCAGACCGATAGCCTTGGCAGCGCCGGTGGAGTTGGGAACGATGTTCACAGCGCCAGCGCGGCTACGGCGCAGGTCGCCCTTTCTCTGGGGACCGTCCAGAATCATCTGGTCGCCGGTGTAAGCGTGGATGGTGCACATAATGCCGGACTCGATAGCAGCCAGGTCGTTCAGAGCCTTAGCCATGGGAGCCAAGCAGTTGGTGGTGCAGGAAGCAGCGGAGATGATGGTATCTTCCTTAGTCAAAGTCTCATGGTTAACATTGTAAACAATGGTGGGCAGATCGTTACCTGCAGGAGCAGAAATA
>JAGBSG010000081.1 GCA_017632035.1 Oscillospiraceae bacterium
AACCGTCACGCCAGGTCTCAGCGGTAACCTCTTCGTTGCCTTCGTAAGCATAGGCCAGACCGCAGGGCAGGCCGTCGGCAATGCGGATACAGACCTCGCCGGATTCGCCGGGCTCGGCCTCGTTGCCCTCGGCATCCAGAAGATGCACATCATACAGAGGCACGGGCTTGCCCATGGAGCCAAGCTTGTGGGCCTGGCCGCCCAGGTTGCCGATGATCAGGGTGCTTTCGGACTGACCGAAGCCCTCCATAATATCCAGGCCGGTGGCCTTCTGGAACTGGCGGTAGACCTCAGGGTTCAGAGCCTCACCGGCGGTGGAGGCATGCTCGATGGAGCTCAGGTCAAACCGGCTCAGGTCCTGCTTTGCCAGCATGCGGTACATGGTAGGCGGTGCGCAGAAGGTGGTGATATGATACCTTGCGAACATGGGCAGGATCTTCTCCGCGTCAAAGCGGTCGAAGTCATAGACAAAGATCGCAGCCTCGCACAGCCACTGGCCGTAAAGCTTGCCCCACATGGACTTGGCCCAGCCGGTGTCGGAAATGGTCAGGTGCAGGCCGTCGGGATTGACGCAGTGCCAGTATTTTGCGGTAATGAAGTGACCCAGGGGGTACTTGTAGTTATGGGCTGCCAGCTTGGGATAGCCGGAGGTGCCGGAGGTGAAGAACATCAGCATGGGATCGCTGCCGCAGGGAGCATCCTCTGCCCGGGCGAAATGACTGCTGTACATGGCGTATTCTTCGTTAAAGTTATGCCAGCCTTCCCGGCTGCCCCCTACCAGGAGCTTATGCTGCAGCTCCGGGCTCTTGGCAGCAGCGGCATCCACGGCATCGGCCACATCGCCATCGGCGGTACAGAGGATGGCCTTGACCTTGCCGGCAGAAAAGCGATCAGTAAAGACCTGCTCCAGCAGCTGGTTGGTGGCGGGGATCGCCACGGCACCCAACTTATGCAGACCCAGGACTGCAAACCAGAACTGGTAGTGGCGCTTGAGCACCAGCATGACCCGGTCGCCCCGCTTGATGCCCAGGGACTTGAAGTAGTTGGCGGCCCGGGCGGATTCCTTCTTCATATCCTGGAAGGTGAACCGCCGCTCGGTCATATCTCCCGCGATGTGGAGCATGGCCAGCTTGTCAGGATTGCTGCTGCCCAGCTCGTCGATGATATCAAAAGCAAAGTTGAACTTTTCTTCGTTCTGGAAGGCGATCTTGGTCAGCTGGCCTTCTTCCACGGTGGGGGTGATGAAATTGCGGTAGACCCGGCGCTTTTTGTCCGGTGTCTGCAGCTTGGAGGCAGGGGTAGCCACGGCTGCAGCCTGCTCACCCTGACGGGCGGCGGTATTGCTCAGTACGATGGCATAGAAAGCGCAATCCTCGCCTTCCACAGCAGTCATGCCGTGGGGTGTGGAGGAATCGTAGTAGATACAGTCGCCGGCATGGAGGACCTCGGTATGTCCGCCGATCTGTATCTTCATATGGCCCTTGATGACGATGTCACATTCCTGACCCTCGTGGGTCACCAGCTCCAGATCCTCGTATTCCGCACCGGGGCGGTACTTGATCTGCATATACAGGGGCAGGGCGATTCTGTTGCGGAAGCCGGCTGCCAGGTTGAAGCCCACCATGTGGTGCGCCTCCTCGATCCGCTGGCCTTCGCCTCTGCGGGTCAAAGCGTAGGAGCGGAGCTTGGGGCTGTGGCCCTCCAGCAGGTCGCTCATATCCACGCCGAACACCAGGGCGCAGCGGTACAGGAATGCGATACTCAGATTGCGGCTGCCCGCCTCACATTCCCGGTATTCCTGTACAGTAATGCCTGTGCGCGCAGCAGCCTCCTCCACGGAAAAGCCGGAGATCTCCCGCAGCTCCCGGATACGGTTGGCAACCTCCCGGATCTTATAATCCATACCTGTCATAGATTGTTCCATAATGCACCTCAAAAAAGCAAAAAGCCCGTCTCAAAGAGATTTCCTTTGAGACGAGCTGATTTTATGCCCGCGGTACCACTCAAATTGCACCTGCCTCACAGCAGACACCACTCTTTGGGTGCCAACACACCCTAAGCACTGACGCAGCTTACGCGTGGAGGTTCTACCGGCTGTCGCTTTCTTCCTCCCGGCTCCGGAGGGACAAGTGTTCGGTCTTGCCATGGCTTGCACCAACCGCCATTTCTCTGCAGGCACAGGACTGCGGACACCATTCTCCATCAATGCCTTTTTCTCTAGGAAATCATAACACTATTAAAATTCTTTGTCAAGTTAAAGTTTGTTGCGCATGATCTTGCCGCTGATGGTTTTGGGGAGCTCTGTACGGAACTCCACGATCCTGGGATATTTGTAGGGCGCGGTATGGGCCTTGACATAGGACTGGATCTCTTTTTTCAGCTCGTCAGTGCCTTCCGTACCGGGCACCAGCACGATGCAGGCCTTGACCACCTGGCCGCGGACCTCATCAGGCGCGGCACATACGCCGCATTCCAGCACATAGGGCAGCTCCATAATGGTGGACTCGATCTCGAAGGGTCCGATGCGGTAGCCGGAGGACTTGATCACATCGTCGGCACGGCCCACATACCAGTAATAGCCGTCCTCATCCCGCCATGCCACATCGCCGGTGTGATACATGCCGTCGTGCCATGCGTTTTCGGTAGCTTCCTTGTTCAGGTAGTAGCCCAGGAACACACCGCAGGTGGGCTTGGGATCGGTACGGATGACGATCTCGCCGTTGATACCGTCTTCCACACTCTTGCCGTCGGCATCCACAATGTCGATGCCGTAGCCGGGGATGGGCTTGCCCATAGCGCCGGGCTTGATCTCCGTGCCGTAAAGGTTGGCAATACCCAGGGTCATTTCGGTCTGGCCGAAGCCCTCATGGATCCGCAGACCCGTGGACTTCTCAAACTGATAGAACACTTCGGGATTCAGGGCCTCGCCGGCGGTGGTGGCGTGGTGGATGGAGGAAAGGTCGAACCGGCTCAGATCCTGCTTGATGAGCATGCGGTACATGGTGGGCGGTGCGCAGAAGGTGGTGATGTTATGCTGCGCGAACATGGGCAGGATCTTCTCCGCGTCAAAGCGGTCAAAGTCATAGGTAAACACAGCGCCTTCGCACAGCCACTGGCCGTAGAGCTTGCCCCACAGAGCCTTGCCCCAGCCGGTCTCGGAAATGGTGAAGTGCAGGCCTTCCCTTTCCACCTGATGCCAGTATTTCGCGGTGGCATAGTGGCCCAGGGCGTATTTGTAAGAATGCATGGCCATCTTGGGATAGCCGGTGGTGCCGGAGGTAAAGAGCATCAGCATGGGGTCATTGCCGCAGGGTGCGTCCTCGGTGCGGACATAACGGCGACTGTACAGGCCGTACTCTTCGTTGAAGTTGTGCCAGCCTTCCCGGCTGCCGCCTACCAGCACCTTGGTGAGGCTGATGCCGCAGACCTTTTCTGCCAGCTCGACCTGGTTGGCGGTGTCGCCGTCAGCGGTACACAGGATGGCAGAAACGCCGCCTGCCTGGAAGCGGTAGGTAAAGTCATGCTCCATGAGCTGGTTGGTGGCGGGGATGGCGATGGCACCCAGCTTGTGCAGACCAAGGATGGCGTACCAGAACTGGTAGTGGCGCTTGAGCACCAGCATGACCCGGTCGCCCCGCTTGATGCCCAAACTCTTGAAGTAGTTGGCGCACTGGGAGGAGGCATCCTTCATATCCTTAAAGGTGAAGCGACGCTCGGTCATATCGTTTGCGATATGGATCATCGCCAGCTTTTCGGGATCCTTCCGGGCGATGGCATCCACGGTATCGAAAGCGAAGTTGTAACTGTCCTCATTGGCAAAATTGATGCCTGTCATCACGCCGTTTTCATCTTCGCTGCCCCAGACGAACTTGTTGCACAGCAGGGGCTCTGCCTGGGCCTTTTTGACTGTTCGGGGTGCGATCTTCAGGGTGGAATCCCGCTTGTCGCTGGCCATGATCATGGAAAGGAACACGCAGTCCTGACCGTCGATGGCGATCATGCCGTGGGGGGTGGAGGACTTATAGAAGATGCTGTCGCCCTCCCGCAGGACCTCCTCATGCTCACCTACCCGGATGCGCATAGCGCCCTTGATCACCAGGTTGAACTCCTGGCCGTCGTGGGTGGTGGTGTGGATGGGCTTATCCTGCAGGTCGGCGGAATATTGATAGGTGACCCAGTAGGGGGTGGCCAGCTTCTGGCGGAACATGGCGGCCATATCCTGAATGGTGATGCCGTCCTCGCTGGCGGTGACCATGCCCTTGCCTCTGCGGGTAACGGTGTAGCCGGACAGCTTGGCGCTGTGACCTTCCAGAAGCTCGGTCAGCTCCAGACCGAAGATCTTGGCGCACTTATGCATGAAGGAGAAGGGGAGGTCGGCAGCGCCGGCTTCATACTCCCGGTAGAGCTCCTGGGATATTTCAGTCTTCTCAGCCATATCGGCAATGCTGTATCCCACGATCTGGCGCATTTCGCGAATTCGCAGGGCCACATCCAATAACTGATTTGTAACTGTGTTCTGGTTGCTCATAGTTTTTCCTTCCTTTCTGAAAAAACAAAAAACCCGCCTCAAGAGAATCCTTGAGACGAGTAAATTTATACCCGCGGTACCACTCAAATTACGACCAAAGCCGTCACTTCAGACTCCAGCAAGCCCTATCCCTTAACGCGGGCAAACGGGGGCACCTGGCAGAATGCTCGGCACTCCGGCTCGGAAGTGATGGGTCTTATGGCGGCAGGCTGTCGGCTCGCACCAAATGCCGACTCTCTGAAAACCTGTGAAACCGGACCGTCTTCGTCACAGCCTTTTTGATATTTTCCATAGTGTAGCATGTCCACAGCAAAAAGTCAAATGTTTTTTTGGGTGGCGATGCAAAAAAATATTGACAAACCCGGCGGTTTGTGATTAAATGACCTAAATAAGAAAAGACGGTGACGGAAAATCCGCTCCCGATCCAATGCTGCAGAGAGCCGGCGGTTGGTGCAAGCCGGTGTGGAGGATGGGTGCGGTCTGCTTCCCGAGTCGGTCCTGCGAACCAGCTTTGGCTTTAGTAGTGGGTCCCGGTTTCCCCCGTTACGGGATAGGGCTTGCTGGAGTCCGAAGAGTGATCTCCCTTTGGGGAGGTAATCAGGGTGGTACCGCGAATGTATTAATTCGTCCCTGAGATCTGTGGATCTCAGGGGCTTTTCATTTTTATCTAAGGAGTTGTACATGATGAGCATGATCAAACTGTCCGATGTAACCATGAAGCAGGTGGCAGACGGCTTTAGCCTGTCTTTTAAGGAAAAAATTGAACTGGCTAAGCTGCTGGATAAGCTGGGGGTGGCTGTGATCGAGCTGGAAGGCATTCAGAATGCCCGCATCGACAGCTTGCGGATCAAGTCCATCGCGGCAGCTGTTATGAACAGCACCGTTGCCGTACCGGTACAGTTAACTGAAGAAAGTCCTGAGCAGGTTTGGGCAGCTTTGCAGCAGGCCAAGCGTCCCCGCCTGCAGGTTTGCGGCGCGGTAAGCGCGGTGCAGATGGAGTATTTGTTCCACAAGAAGCCCAATGCCATGCAGCAGGCCATTGCGGATACCGTTGCCGCATGTAAGGCCCTGTGCGCCGATGTGGAATTTTTGGCCGACGATGCCACCCGGGCCGACCCCGCGTTTTTGGCCAATACCATGAAGACCGCCATTGCGGCCGGTGCAACCACCGTTACTGTCTGCGATACCGCCGGCTCTATGCTGCCCGGGGAGTTCGCCCAGTTTATCAAAGGCTTGTATGAGGCTGTTCCCGAGATGAAGACGGTCAATGTGGGCGTAGCCTGCTGCAATACCTTGTCCATGGCCGATGCCTGTGCCATCGCATCCGCAGCAGAAGGCGTTACCGAGCTGAAAGCTGCCGTCCATCCCATTGATAATGCCAGCATAGCCAACCTGGCGAAGGTGCTGTCCGCAAGAGGGGATAGCTTTGGTGCCAGCAGCTCCGTGCAAATCACCCAGCTGAGTCGGATCATGGACCGGGTACAGCAGATCTGCCAGCCGGGCAAGGCAAAGGGCGCTTCCGTGGCTGTCCACGCAGATACCGGCGTTTATCTGACCGCCCATGATGATGCTGCCGCGGTGATGAAGGTGGCTGGGCAGCTTGGCTATGACCTGTCGGAGGATGACAGCATGAAGGTCTACGAAGCTTTCAAGCGCATCGCCGCCAAGAAAGAGCAGGTCAGCTCCAAGGAACTGGATGCCATCATTGCCTCCGCGGCGCTGCAGGTGCCTCCCACCTACAAGCTGGACACCTTTGTGATCACCTCCGGCAACACCATTTCCTCCACCGCCCACATCAAGCTCATCAAGAATGACCAGCCCATGGAGGGCGTTTCCATTGGCGACGGCCCCCTGGATGCTGCTTTTGTGGCGATTGAGAACATTACCGGCTGTCACTATGAACTGGATGACTTCCAGCTGCAGTCCGTTACCGAAGGCCGGGAGGCCATGGGCCAGACTGTGGTGAAGCTGCGCAGCGGCGGCAAGGTCTATTCCGGCAAGGGTATTTCCACGGATATTGTTGCCGCCGGCATCCATGCGTACCTGAGCGCGTTGAACAAGATCGTCTATGAGGAGGAGATCGTATGAATCTCTCATTTTCCACCAGAGGCTGGCCCAATTTGACCTGGGATGAAATGGTGCAAACCGCCCTGGAAATGGGGTTTACCGGCATTGAGGTCTATAATCTTCCCAAGTTTGAGGAAATGACCGCAAAGGGCGGTACTTTCCACCAGTACCAGACAGCCGCCACCGTTCGTGACCTGAAGGAGAAAAAGCTGACTGTTCCCTGCTTTGACACCTCTTACGATCTTTCTGCCGATCCCAGTGCTGTTGCCATTCTCGCCGATCTGATGGACATCGCGAAAAACGCACAGGTGCGGTATGTGGTTGCCTGCGCCCTGGAAGATCACGAAGAAACAGTGCGCAGCGCTTTGGAGCAATTGGTGCCCACAGCCGAAAAAGCCGGGGTATCCCTGCTGCTGAAGACCAGCGGCATTTACGCGGATACCGCCAGACTCCGGGCCATGCTGGATCAGTTCGCCAGCGACAATCTGGGCGCTCTGTGGGATGTGCACCACCCCTACCGGGATTTCGGTGAAAGCGGCGATGCCACCATCAAGAATCTGGGTGCCTATGTGTGCCATGTCCACCTGCGGGATTCCGATGATGAGGGGAATTACCAGCTCATCGGCGAAGGTACCATGCCCATCGATGAGGTGATGCGCGCTTTGTCCAGTGTGAACTACGACGGCTTCATTTCTCTGGAATGGAAGCCGGAGTGGCTGGAGGACCTGCAGGACCCGGAGATCATTTTCCCCTATTTCGTCAACTACATGGCCCGGTTCCACTCCACCCGGGGCATGAAGAAGAAGCTGTATCCCAACCATGACGGCACCGGCCAGTACATTTGGAAAAAGGATGAACTGATCAACCTGACCTTCCCCCAGGTGCTGGACCGGGTGGCTGAGGAAATCCCGGATCAGTACTGCTTTAAATACACAACTTTGGACTATACCCGCACCTACGCCCAATTCCGGGAGGATGTGGACCGCTTTGCCAGAGCCTTGGTGTCCATGGGCGTGAAAGCCGGTTCTAAGGTGGCCATTTGGGCAACCAATGTGCCTGCGTGGTTTATCACTTTCTGGGCAACCACCAAGCTCGGCGCAGTGCTGGTGACGGTGAACACCGCCTATAAGATCCACGAAGCGGAATACCTGCTTCGCCAGTCCGATACCCACACCCTGGTGATGATCGATTCCTGCCTGGACTCCAACTATGCCCAGATCATCAACGAGCTGTGCCCTGAAATTGCCAAGACCAGGGCCGGCGACCCTCTGCACTGCAAGAAGCTGCCCTTCCTGCGCAATGTGATTACCGTGGGTTTCAAGCAGCCCGGATGCCTGACCTTCGACGAGGCCATGGCACGCTATGAACTGGTCAGCCGGGAACAGGTGGCCCGGATGGCCGCCGCTGTCCGCCCGGACGATGTTTGCAACATGCAGTATACTTCCGGTACAACGGGTTTTCCCAAGGGTGTTATGTTAACCCATTACAATGTGGTCAACAACGGCAAATGTATCGGTGACCGCATGGGCCTTTCCACCGCGGACCGCATGATGATCCAGGTGCCCATGTTCCACTGCTTCGGCATGACCCTGAGTATGACCTCTTCCATGACCCATGGCGCTACCATGTGTCCCATGCCCTACTTCTCCGCAACATCCTCCCTGGCGTGTATCAATCAGGAGAAGATCACCTGCTTTAACGGCGTGCCTACTATGTTTATCGCCATGTTCAACCATCCGGATTATCGCAAGACCGACTTCAGCCACATGCGTACCGGTATTATGGCCGGTGCGGGCTGTCCCCCTGAACTGATGCGCCGGGCAGCCAGGCCAGACGAAATGAATATGTACGGCATTGTGTCCGTCTACGGTCAGACCGAGTGCGCTCCCGGCAATACCATGAGCGCCTGGACGGATTCTTTGGAGGTTCGTACGGATACCGTGGGTTATGCCTTCCCTCATGTGCAGTGCAAGATCGTAGATCCCGAGACCGGCGAAGAGGTAGGCCCCGGCATCAACGGCGAATTCTGCGCCAAGGGCTACAACACCATGAAGGGCTACTACAAGATGCCTCAGGCCACTGCCGATACCATTGATGCGGAAGGGTGGCTCCACTCCGGCGACCTTGCCTGCAAGGATGCCGACGGCAACTACCGCATCACCGGACGGCTGAAGGATATGATCATCCGGGGCGGTGAGAATATCTATCCCAAGGAAATCGAGGAATTTATCTATACCCATCCTGCGGTCCGGGATGTGCAGGTCATCGGCGTGCCGGATAAAAAATACGGTGAAGAGATCATGGCCTGCATCATCCTCAAGGAGCCCGGCACGGTAAGCGTTGAGGAAATGACCGACTATATTAAGGCCAGTATGGCCCGGCACAAGGTGCCCAAGTACATTTCCTTTGTGGACAGCTTCCCCATGAATGCCGCCGGCAAGATCCTCAAGTATAAAATGCGGCAGGATGCTGCCGCCAAGCTGGGCCTTACCGGCGACGGCGCCGACACCGCCGGCCCGGGAAAGTCCTGAAAACCACACAAAAAGTCCTGAAATCTTCTGATTTCAGGACTTTTTTACAGATCATAGAGAAAACACCTTCTCCTGGGGGAGGGTGTTGGGGGGGCGGATTGCCAGGTTGGCGTAGCCGCCTCGCAATAACACGGGGGCGTAGGGAACGGGTTTCCTGCGGGAGGGTCAAGCCCCTCCCCTACAGGCCCGACCGGAATGTTAAATCATGCGCGCAGCGCACACATTAATTTTGCATTTTGCGCTTTGCATTTTACATTTGGTTTCCCCACACCCGGCCCTGCGATCCCCGTAATAAATATGCAGAGGCGATCATGTGACCGCCTCTGCACATTTTTCTTTACAGGTCGTATTGGAGCAGGTCTTCATAGCGCTCCCGGCGGACGGCGGTGTAAGGGCCGTCCTTGCCCACCATGACCACAGGGGGTCTGGGGACCCGGTTATAGTTGGAGGCCATGGAGTAGTTGTACGCGCCGGTGGTCAGCACCGCCAGCAGGTCACCCCGCTTGGGCTGAGGCAGCTTCACATTTTCCTGGATCAGGTCGCCGCTTTCGCAGCAGCAGCCGGCCACGGTGCAGACAAAATCTGCCGTATCGTTCATGCGGCCCGGGCTGAGGACGGTGTAATCCGACTGGTACAGGGTGTACCGGGGGTTATCCGTCATGCCGCCGTTGACGGCAACATAGTTCTTAAAACCGGGGATCTGCTTCAGACCGGTGACGGTGTACAGGGTCATGCCGGAATCGGCTACGATGCTGCGGCCCGGCTCCATGAGGATCACAGGGGGTGTCAGCGCCAGTTTTTCGCACACAGCCTGGATGTGGGCACCGATGATGCGGATATTCTCCGCATAATCAATGGAAGGATCTGCGCTGATATAAGGAACGCCCATGCCACCGCCCAGGTTTACTACCTTGGCGGTGTAGCCCATCTTCCGGCCCATTTCAGCCGTAAACTTCAGCATATTCGTTGCGGAATCGCAGAACAGGGTGTGGTCGAACAGCTGGGAACCTACATGGCAGTGGTAGCCCAGCAGCTCCACATTTTTCTTTTCCAGAGCCCGCAGCACCAACTGCTCTGCCTGACCGGTCTCAATGGCCACGCCAAACTTGGAGTCTACCCGACCGGTGTTGATCTTTTGGTGGGTATGAGGGTCGATACCCGGGGCAAGCCGCAAAAGGATCTTCTGCCGGATGCCCTGGCGTCCTGCCTCAGCGTCGATGGCGTCCAGCTCGTCTGCGTTGTCGCAGACGAAGCAGCCGATGCGGTTTTCCATGGCGAAGCGGATGTCGGCATCGGTCTTGCTGCTGCCGTGGAAGTAGGCGTTCTCCATGGGGAAGCCCGCCTTGACGGCGGTGTACAGCTCACCGGAGGACACCACATCCACGCCCATGTCCTCTTCGCGCATGATCTCGTAGATCCGCTTGATGCTCAGAGCCTTACTGGCGTACAAAGGGCGGGAACCGGCAGGCAAATAAGCTGCCATCGCCTCCTGATACGCCCGACACCGGTTGCGGATGCGCTGCTCATCCATAAGCAGCAGGGGCGTTCCGTATTCTTTTGCCAAAGCGGCGGTATCATAGCCGGCAAAGATCAAATGCCCGGCTTCGTTTACAGCAAGATTGTCGTACAGCATAGTTCTTTCCTTTTTACAGCAGATGGGCCAGCATATCCTCCCGGCTCATGGGGCTCAAGTCTGCCGGGGCAATATCGAAGACGGTCTGACAGCCGGTGATGCCCCGGGTATGCATCTTCATGGCTGCCCGGGCGCAGCTTACCAGCACACTGGCGGTAAACTGGGGATTCGAGTCCAAAGTCAGCTTATATTCGATAGTCTGGCGGCTTTCGCCGTTCCAGCCGGTGATGCCGCTGCGGATCACACTGCCGCCGTGGGGCAGACCGGCATGATCCCGGTGCATCTGCTCCATGGTGATGAATTCCACAGTGGTGTCGTAATCGGCAAAGTAATTGGGCATGGTCTTGATGGCCTGCTCGATGGCGGCCTTGTCCGCGCCATCCTCAGCTACCACATAGCAGTAGCGGGTATGCTTCTGCCTGGTGGTCAGCTCCGGATTCTCACCGCTGCGGACCCGGTCCAGAGCCTCGGGCACAGGGATGGTATACTGCCTGCAGTCCACCACGCCGGGCAGACGGCGCACCGCGTCGGAATGGCCCTGGCTGACACCCTTGCCCCAGAAGGTATAGTCCTTACCCTGAGGCAGGATGGCGGAGGCGTACAGACGGTTGACGGAGAACAGACCCGGATCCCAACCGGTGGAGATCACGGCAATATGGCCGCTTTCCCGGGCGGCGGCATCCACCGCCGCGAAATGGGCGGGGATGTTGGCGTGGGTATCAAAGCTGTCCACCACATGGAAATCCCGGGCAAAGGCCGGGGTCATGGTGGGAAGATCCTTGGCGCTGCCGCCGCAGAGGATCATCACATCGATCTTATCCTTCCAGGAAGCCGCCTGGTCCAAGGCAAGCACCGGAACACCGGCTGTCAGGATCTGCACGGAAGCGGGGTCCCGGCGGGTAAATACTGCCACCAACTCCATATCGGGGTTCTGGCGGATGGCACACTCTACGCCCCGGGCCAGATTGCCGTAGCCAACAATACCAATTTTGATCATCGTATCATCCTTCTTATCAACGGGATTCAACTTCCCTCAGCTTAAACATTGAGACCTGCGTCGCGCATACAGGCAAGCAGCTTCTGGCGGTTCTGCTCTTCCATGGTCACCAGAGGCAGCCGCACATAATTGTCGCAGTAGCCAATGGCAGCCACAGCCGCCTTGGCGGGAATGGGGTTGACCTCGCAGAACAGGGCGTTGATCAGAGGCAGGTACTGCATCTGCATGGCCATAGCCCCGGCCACATCGCCATCGAAGAACTTCTGGCACATGGCGACGGTTTCCTTGGGCATTACATTGGACAGCACGGAGATGACGCCCTGACCGCCGCAGGCCATAATGGGCACGATCTGGTCGTCGTTGCCGGAGTAGATATCCAGCTTGTCGCCTACCAGAGCGGCAGTTTCCACGATCTTGGAGATGTTGCCGCCGGCTTCCTTGATGCCCCGGATCATGGGATGCTCTGCCAGCTTGGCGTAGGTGGCAGGCTCAATGTTCACGCCGGTGCGGGAGGGAACATTGTACAGGATCACAGGCTTGGTGGAGGCATCCGCAACGGCAGTAAACATAGCCACCAAGCCTCTCTGGGTGGTCTTGTTGTAGTAGGGTGTTACCACCAGCACCGCGTCGTAACCGATCTGGCAGGCAAACTTGGTCAGGTCGATGGCATAGGCGGTATCGTTGGAGCCGGTGCCGGCGATCATGGGAACTCTGCCCTTGGCCACGTCCATGGAGAACTGCAGGACCTGGCGGTGCTCCTCGTCGGTCAGGGTGGAAGCCTCACCGGTGGTGCCGCAGATGACCAGGGCGTTGATGCCCTCGGCGATCTGCCACTCGATCAGTCTTTCCAGCGCGGGATAGTCTACGCCGTTTTCGTTCAGCGGGGTGACCAGCGCAGTAGCAGCGCCCCGGAAAATAGGATTCTTACGCATAATGAACACTCCTTATACTCATTAGAATTATAACCCTTTGTCCCAGAATCTTTCACCGTGACAAAAAAAGTAACCGATGCAAGCATCGGCTATCAAAAATCACAAGTCCATTGCCTGCCCCTAGCGGCACAGCGACCCGGTGAATGATGATAGCACTCCGCAAACGCGACAGTCAGACAAATCTTATTTGCCTGCCCAGGTGAGCATTGCGCCTCTGCCCCCTTCGGCGACGACCCCTTTCTCCATTGCCACAGCCTGTGCGAAGGCCTCCCGGCAAGGGTACTGATGATGCGACGCGCCTCTATCATGATGCAACTATTTGGTTATTTGGAGTTTAGCACACATGCTTTGTCCTGTCAATAGGATTTGGGCGTTTTTTTGATGCGAAACCGGTGTATTTTCCGTCCGCAACAGAAAATACACCGGTTTTATAGGCTTATTTGGTCATTTTCTCCTGCTTGACCTTGTGGTCGATCACATGGCGGGAGGCCAGTTCCTTATGGATATCCTCCAGGGAGATGCCAGCCTCGATCATCAGCACCATTACATGGTAGGCAAGATCGGCGATCTCGTAGACCGTTTCCTTTTTGTCGTGGGCGTGGGCGGCAATGATGACCTCGGTGGATTCCTCGCCCACCTTCTTCAGGATCTTATCCAGACCCTTTTGGAACAGATAGGTGGTATAAGAGCCCTCCTTCTGCTCGGTCTTTCTGCCTTCGATCAGCTGCATCAGCCCCTGGTAGGAGAATTCATGCCGTTCTTCGCTCTGATACACAGGGTTCGTAAAGCAGGAATCCGTGCCCAGATGGCAGGCCGGGCCCTCCTTTTCCACCATGACCACCAGGGCATCCTTATCGCAGTCCGCAGCGATGGATACGATGTGCTGATAATTGCCGCTGGTCTCCCCCTTGAGCCACAGCTCCTGCCGGGAGCGGCTCCAGAAGCAGGTAAGGCCCTTCTCCATGGAGATCTGCAGGCTTTCCTTGTTCATGTAGGCCAGGGTCAGCACCTTTTTGCTCACCGCGTCCACCACGATGGCGGGGATCAGGCCCTTTTCGTCAAATTTCAGTTCTTCAATGTTTACCATAGTCGCTCCTCAAATTCTGGTAGGAATGTTTGCCCGGGCCATTTCCGCCTTCAGGTCCGGGATCTTCACCTCACCAAAGTGGAAGATAGAGGCAGCCAGGCCTGCATCCACCTTGGGAAGGGTTTGAAACAGGGTGATAAAATCCTGTATGCCGCCTGCGCCGCCGGAGGCGATCACCGGAACGGAGACTGCATCGCATACAGCCTGCAGCATAGGCAGGTCGAAGCCTCCCTTAACGCCGTCGGTATCGATGGAATTGACCACGATCTCGCCGGCACCGTTATCTGCACACCGGCGGATCCACTCGATGGCCTCCATGCCGGTGTTTTCCCTGCCGCCTTTGGCAAAGACCCGGAACACGCCGTCCACCCGTTTGATATCCACCGACAGCACCACACACTGGTCGCCGTAGAGCTTCGCTGCCTCATAGATCAGGTCAGGGTTACGGATAGCACCGGAATTGACGCTGACCTTGTCAGCGCCGCATTTGAGCACCCGGTCAAAATCCGCCACGGCATTGATGCCGCCGCCTACAGTCAGGGGGATAAACACATTTGCGGCGGTTTCGCACAGAATGTCCGTAAACAGCTTTCTGCCGTCGGAGGAGGCAGTGATGTCATAGAACACCAGCTCGTCCGCGCCGTTGTTGCTGTAAAACTTGGCCAGCTCCACCGGGGAAGAAACATCCCGCAAGCCGCCGAAATTAACGCCCTTGACCACTCTGCCGTCCCGCACATCCAGGCAGGGAATGATTCTTTTGGTTATCATTTTGCCACCTCGATCGCCTGATAAAGATCAATGGCTCCTGTATAGTAAGCCTTGCCGATGATGGCACCGTGGATCTGCAGCTTTGCCAGGGCCTGCACATCCTCCAGGGTGGATACACCGCCGGAGGCGATGATGTTCATGTCCAGCTTTTGGGAAAGCGCCCGGTAAAGCTCCCGGTTGGTGCCCTGCATGGCGCCGTCACGGGAAATATCCGTGCAGATCAGGGTCTTTATGCCCATTTTCTGCATTTTTTCAGCAAAGTCCATGGCTTTTTCCTGGGTCTTTTCCGTCCAGCCCTTAATGGCGACGAAGCCGTCCCGGATGTCGATGCCCACCGCGATCTTCTCACCGTACTGCGCGGCCGCAGCGCCCAGGAAGGCCTCGTCGGTAACCGCTGCCGTTCCCAGGATCACCCGGTCGATGCCGGCGTTCAGGTACCGCTTTACCACTTCCATGCTGCGGATGCCGCCGCCGATCTCGCAAAACAGGCCGGTGGCCGCCTTGATGGCGCACACCGTATCCAGATTGGGGGTCATGCCGTTTTTTGCGCCCTCCAGGTCCACCAGGTGGATATGGGTGGCGCCTTTGTTTTTAAAATCTGCCGCTACCAAAGCAGGTGTGTTGCTGTACACGGTCATCTGGGCGTAATCGCCCTTATACAGCCGCACAGCCTTGCCCTCGTACAGGTCAATGGCAGGATAGATCAGCATAGTTTCGCCTCCTTACAACTCTGCAAAGGCTCTGAGGATCGCCAGACCCACATCGCCGCTCTTTTCGGGATGGAATTGGCAGCCGTATACATTTCCTTTCGATACTGCCGCTGTCAGCTCCGCGCCGTATTCCGCCGTAGCGATCACCGCGTCGGCGCAATCAGCGGCGTAATAGGAATGGACGAAGTACACGCAATCGCCCTCCCGGACATACCGCAGCAGCGGATTTTCCTTTTGGATATGCAGGGCGTTCCAACCGATATGGGGGATCTTCAGCTCCTTGGCTATCACATCGGCAATGGGCCTGACTGCGCCGGGGATCAGCCCCAGTCCCTGATGCTCGCCGTATTCATAGCTTTTTTCAAACAGCAGCTGCATGCCCAGGCAAATGCCCATCAGGGGCTTGCCGGAAGCGGCCAGTTCCCGCAACAGACTGTCAAGCTTTGTGCTGCGGAGCTTTTGAGCCGCGTCTCCAAAGGCGCCTACGCCGGGCAGGAGGATCTTATCGGCAGAGCGAAGCACCGCCGGATCTGCGGTCACCACCGTTTCCGCGCCGATGGCTGCCAGAGAGCTTTTCAGGGAAAAGAGATTTCCCACACCGTAATCCACGATCGCTATCATTTACAGCACTCCCTTTGTGGACGGGATCTCGCCGGCAAAGGCCGGGTCCAGGGCTACTGCTTCCCGGAAGCTGCGGCCTGCGGACTTAAACGCGCCCTCGATGATGTGGTGAGAGTTCTTGCCTGCCAGCTGCCGGATGTGCAGGGAGCACTCCGCCTTGCGGACAAAGCCCAGCCAGAACTCCTCCACCAGCTCTGTATCGAATGTGCCCACCTTTTGGGCCGGGATCTGCAGGTCATAGCCCAGGTAATCTCTGCCGGAAAAATCCACGGCAGTGAGGATCAGGGCTTCGTCCATGGGAAGGACGGTGTCGCCGTAGCGGCGGATGCCCCGCTTGTCCCCCAGGGCCTCCTTGAAAGCCTGACCCAGCACGATGCCCACATCCTCGGTGGTGTGGTGGTCGTCCACATGGGTATCGCCCTTGCAGATCACCGTCAGGTCGAACTTGCCGTGTCTGGAGAAGAGGATCAGCATGTGATCCAGAAAGCCACAGCCGGTATCGATAGTACCCTTGCCTCTGCCGTCCAGATTCAGTTCCAGAATGATATCGGTTTCCGCCGTTTTACGGGCGATCTTGGCTGTTCTCATAGAGTTTCCTCCAGTATTTCATCCACGGCGCTGATAAATGCCTGCATTTGCTCCTGACTGCCGATGGTGATGCGGTTGTAGTCTGTCAGCTTGGGGGCATCAAAGTGGCGCACCAGGATGCCCTTCTGCCGCAGCTTTTGGTACAGCGTCTTGCCGTCAACGCCGGGGTGCTTGGCAAATACGAAATTGGTCATGGACTCCGGCGCGGTAAAGCCCCGCTGCCGCAGCATATCCATAGTCCAGGCTCTGGTTTCCATGATAGCCCGGCAATTCTTTTGGAAATAGGCCTCGTCTGCCAACGCGCCGATGCCCGCCGCCATGGTCATGCGGTTGATGTTGTAGGGATTGGTGGAATACTTCACCGTATTCAGGTCCTGGATCAGCTTGGCGTTGCCCACGCCAAAGCCCAGCCGGGCGCCGGCCATGGACCGGGACTTGGAAAAGGTCTGGGTCACCAGCAGATTGTCATACTTGGAGATCAGGCTGACAGCGCTTTGCGCGCCGAAATCCACATAGGCCTCGTCAATGACGACAATGCCGTCGGGATTTCCCGCAACGATCCGCTCGATGTCCGCCAGGGGCAGCGCGATGCCGGTGGGGGCGTTGGGATTGGCGATAAAAACGGTCTTATTCAGGCCGATATAATCCTCTATCCGAATGGAGAAATCCTCCCCCAAAGGAAGCTGCACATAAGGAACATTGTTGATTTTCGCAAACACCGGATAAAAGCCATAGGTAATGTCCGGGAATACTGCCGGATGCTCCTGATCGCAGTAGGCCATAAAGGCAAAATTCAGGATCTCATCAGAGCCGTTGGTAAACAGGATCTGGTCCGGCTGTACGCCCAGCTTCTGGGCCGCCAGAGCCACCAATTCCCGACACTCAGGGTCAGAGTACAGGTTCAGGTCACCTGCCGCCTGCCGGGCCAGAGATTGGGCCATTGGTGAAGGGGGAAAGGGCGATTCATTGGTATTGAGCTTGATGTAGCGCATATCCTTGGGCTGCTCGCCGGGGGTGTAGGGCACCAGGGAAGCATATTTTTGGCTGAAATAGCGGCTCATGCGTCATCCTCCTCCGTACGGATCACCGCGCTTCTGGCATGGGCGGTCAGCCCCTCTGCCTTGGCAAAATAGGCGACATCCTTCGCTACCTGCTTCAGCGCATCTCTGGTGTAGTAAGTAAATTGGGTCTTTTTAATAAAATCATCCACCCCCAGAGGGCTGGAGAATTTGGCTGTGCCGCCGGTGGGCAGGGTATGGTTGGGACCGGCAAAGTAATCTCCCAGAGCCTCGGGGCAGTTTCTGCCCATGAAGATCGAGCCTGCGTGGCGGATGGAATCCAGATAATCAAAGGGATTGTCCACGCAAAGCTCCAGATGCTCCGGAGCAAGCGCATTGATGATATCGATGGCCTGGCGCAGGTCCTCGGCAACGATGATCTTGCCGTTACTGTCGATGGATGCTCTCGCGATCTCCGCGCGCTCCAGCAGAGGGATCTGCTTTTCCAGCTCCAGAGAAACCGCTGCTGCCAAGGCCTCGGAATCCGTCACCAGCACCGCCGAAGCCATTTTGTCATGCTCCGCCTGAGAAAGAAGATCCGCCGCCAGATGCCGGGGATCGGAAGCACCGTCTGCCAGAATTAGAATTTCGCTGGGGCCTGCGATCATATCGATGGACACCTTGCCGAAGACCTGCTTTTTGGCCTCTGCCACAAAGGCATTGCCGGGGCCCACGATCTTGTCCACCTTGGGGATGCTTTCCGTGCCGTAGGCCAGAGCGGCAATGGCCTGAGCGCCGCCCACCTTGAAGATCTTGACCACACCGGCGATCTTCGCCGCTGCAAGGATCACGGGATTGATCTTTCCCTGGGCATTGGGAGGCGTGACCATGACCACCTCCCGGCAGCCCGCGATCTTGGCGGGGATGGAATCCATCAGCACCGTGGAGGGGTAGGCGGCTGTGCCGCCGGGGACATACAGACCGGCCCGATCTACGGGAATGATCTTCTGGCCGATGACTACGCCGTCGGTATCGTTGATGATAAAGCTGCTTCTTTTCTGCCGCTCATGGAATTTGCGGATGTTGGCGGCTGCCTTTTGCAGGATCTCTATAAATTCCGGCTCCACCGCCGCCACCGCCTCGTCGATCTCCTGCCGGGATACCTGCAGGTCGCTCAGCTTGGCTTTGTCAAATTTTTCGCAGTAGGCCAGCAATGCCCGGTCGCCGTTGGCCTTCACATCTTCAATAATGTCTGTGACGATGGCCTCTACATTGACAGCAGGCTCTGTCCGGGCAAATATTTCCTCTTTGGATACTTCCTTGTATTTTAATATCTGAATCATGCTTTAAGCCTCCGTTTGCAGCCCGAGCTCCCGGACAAGGGTATCAATAGTGCTTCCCTTAAATTTGTAGCTTGCCTTGTTGGCAATGAGCCGGGCACTGATGGGCACCACAGTTTCGATAACGGAAAGATTGTTTTCTTTCAGTGTAGTGCCGGTCTCCACGATATCCACGATCACATCGGAAAGATCCAGGATCGGCGCGATCTCAATAGAACCGTTCAGGTGAATGATGTCAAAATCCCGGCCCTTGGACCGGTAATGCCGGGCAGCGATATTGGAAAACTTCGTTGCTACCCGCAGCGTCCGGTGCGGATCGTCTGTAAAGCCGTTCTTTGCGGCAACCGCCATCCGGCACTTGCCGATGTTCAGGTCCAGCAGCTCATAGATATCCGGCTCGTATTCCAGCAGAATGTCCTTGCCTGCCACGCCGATATCCGCCGCACCTCTTTCCACATAGATAGCCACATCCGACGGCTTTACCCAGAAATAGCGGACGCCCTTTTCCGGGTTCTCAAAGATCAGCTTGCGGTTGTTTTCCCGGATGGAAGGACACTCAAAACCTGCCTTTTCAAACATGGCATAGACCTTTTCGCCCAGTCTTCCCTTGGGCAGGGCGATATTAAGCATTGTTTTCAAGGATCTCCACCTCACTGCCGTCGAATTTCAAAATGCGTCTGCACCGGATATCCGCCGGAAGCTGACGCTGCACCGCAACCCTTTCCCCGTTGCCGCGCAGGTTTCGGACCTTTGCCTGAAGCTGCATAAGATCCGCCTCCGGTCCGTAAAGCAGCACCGTATCCACATCGTATTCCTTCTGCCGGTCATCCAGCCGCTCCAGCGTATCCATGTACACAGCGAACCCGACAGCCCCGGCCTTGCGGCCGACCTTGCGCATGAGCTTATCGTACTGACCGCCGGACAGAACACTGCTGGGCACGCCGTTGATAAAGCCTTTGAATACGATGCCGTTATAATAATGGATATCGTCCACTTCCGAAAAGTCGATGCGCAGGATGCCGCCCATATCGCTGTCTTCCACCAGAGCCAGGATGCGTTCCAGCTGCTCCAGCGCATGCATACCCGGCAAATCGGACAGCAGCGCCTTGATCTGGGACAGAACCACTGCCGGCCTGCCGCTCAGGGCCAGAAGCTGCTTCAGCTTCTCTGCCTTTTCGGATGCCACATTCCACTGCCGGCAAAGAGCGTCCAGCTCATGGGGATTTTTCTGGCCGATACAGGCCAGAAGCTGGGATTTATTGTTCTCAGAAATACCAATGGCATCGATCAGCTCTGACAGCAGGCCCAGATGGGAAATGTCCAGAATGCTGTCCGGAGAAATGGCCTGCAGGCTCTCTGCTGCCAGCAGCAGCACCTCGCCGATGCAGTACTCGTCTACATCACCCAGACATTCCAGACCCACCTGCATGATCTCTTTAAAGCTGCCGTTTCCCTTGGCTGCCCGGTATACATTCTCATTATAATACAGCTTCTGCAAAGCCCCCGGGGCATCCTTTGTGTTCTTGACGATGGACAGGGTCACATCCGGCTTCAGGGCCATTAGTCTGCCGTTGGTATCCATAAATGTGATCACCCGATCGGATACCAGAAAATCCTTGTTACGAGCGTACAGATCATACTCTTCAAATTTGCTCATCTTATACTGGGTATATCCGTAGCGGTTGTAAAGAGAGCGAAGCCCGAAAATAACCCTTTCCTGATAAGTCAGCGGCAATTCCTGCATCATTGCGCATCCTCCTGGTCCTTCAGTCTTTCAATTACGGCACGGTAGCCGCCGCTGCCGTAATTCAGGCACTTGCTGACCCGGCCGATGGTGGCGGTGCTGATTCCCACTTCCTTGGTGATCCGTTGGTAGCTGGCACCCTGGGCCAGCAGGATGGCGGTGTCCAGCCGCTGCGCCATGTCCTGTATTTCCTTAATGGTACAAAGATCCGCGAAGAAAGCATAACATTCCTCTGTGCTCTTCAGTTCTAAAATGGTTTCAAACAATCTATCGATGGAGTTTGACTGAAAATTCATACTCATACCTCCCAATTTAGTCACTTCATCAGTTTATCACTTTATCTAAATAAAGTCAACCCCAAATTGCATTTTTATCCTACCTTCGCAGCACTGCCGGCAGATCGGCAGCACCATGTAAAAACATTCCTATTTTAGAAGTAAAGTCGGGTTAAAATTGATAAAATTCACTAGTTTTTGCATATTATTAAATTTTCTCTTGCAATCATAGGGAAAAGCTTGTATAATCATAAATAATTTTTTGGAGCTGTTCCAAAAAGCAAGGAGGAAATATTATGAAAAAGCTTATTTCTGCTGTGCTGTGCCTGATGCTGGTGCTGTCCCTGGCAGCCTGCAACGGCGCTTCCACCAAGATGACCATGGGTACCGGCGGTACTGCAGGTACATACTACGCCTACGGCGGTGCTCTGGGCAACCAGATCAAGACCGCTGCCGGCATTGATGTTAATGTGGTGTCTACCGACGGCTCTAAGGCCAACATTCTGGGCATCCACACCGGTAACTACCAGCTGGCCACTGTCCAGTCCGATGTTATGGCTTACGCCTATGCCGGCACCCGTTCCTTTGAGAAGGAAGGCAAGCTGGACTCCTTCCGCGTCATCGGCGGTCTGTACGCTGAGGCTGTACAGCTGATTACCATGGACCCCACCATTAAAAGCGTTGCCGACCTGAGAGGCAAGAAGGTCTCCATCGGCGCTGCCGGTTCCGGTGTATACTTCAACGCCATCGACATTCTGGGCGCTGCCGGTATGACTGAGAAGGACATCGTTCCCCAGTATCAGTCCTTTGCTGACTCTGCCGATGCTCTGAAGGACGGCAAGATCGATGCCGCTTTCATCGTTGCCGGCGCTCCCACCCCCGCCATCACTGAGCTGTGCGTGGCTGCCAATGCTTCTCTGGTGCCCATCGACGGAGACATTGCCAAGACCCTGATGGATAACTCCCCTTACTACACCTCTTATGTGATCCCTGCTGAGACCTACAAGGGTCAGACCGCTGATGTGACCACCGTTACCGTTAAGGCTACTCTGATCGTCAGCACCTCCGCTTCCGAAGAGGATGTCTACAACATCACCAAGGCTATTTTCGATAACATCGACGCAATCAGCCACGCCAAGAAGGCCGAGCTGTCTATCGAGAATGCCACCACCGGCATGACCGCCCCCTTCCACAAGGGTGCTGCCAAGTACTTTGCCGAAAAGAACGTTACTGTCGAGTCCAAGTAAGCTTCTGTGTTCCCGTAATTCAGATTGGCTGCGGCTGAAATCGGCCGCAGCCAATTCCGCTATTTTTCAAGGAGGTTTTCATGGCGCTTTTTAAGAAAAAGACCCCCCCTGTCCAGGAGCCCATGGATCTGGACGCAGTCATGAAAAAGTTTGACCGCGAATCCAATACACGCGTTTGGGAAGGTGTCCCCAAGATTCTGGTCACCTGTATCCTGGCTCTGTTTTCTGTTTTTTGTATTTATGTGACCTTGTTTGCTACCTGGCTTGATGAGCTTCGTCTGACCACCTTTATGGCCTACATCATGTTTATCGGCTATTTGGTGTTCCCCGCAAAAAAAGGCATGCAACGCGTCAACTATATACCCTGGTATGATATCTTGCTGTTGGTCGCAGGCACGGGCGCGTTTTTGTACTATGCCATTAACGCCACGACCATTGTTGCCCGTTTTTCGATCCTGCCCTATGAGGTGGTGATCGGCATTGTGGGTATCGCTTGCCTTGCAGAGCTCTGCCGCCGCTGTGTGGGTCTGCCCATCCTGTTCGTGGCCGGTGCGCTGCTGGTGTACGCCCTGATCTGGGGTTCTACCAACCCCGATGTCATCAAAAGAATTACCGAATATGTCCGTGTGCTGTTCTACTCCAAGGAGGGCATCCTGTCCACGCCGGTCAATGTCTGCTCCAAGTACATCGTCATGTTCATCATCTTCGGCGCATTCCTGGAGCGCACCGGCATTGCGGATTTCTTTATCCAGATCGCCAACGCCCTGGTAGGCCGTTTCTCCGGCGGTCCTGCCAAGGTAGCCGTGGTAGCCTCCGCTTTGGAGGGCATGGTTTCCGGCTCCTCTGTGGCCAATACCGTTGGCTCCGGCGCTGTGACCATCCCCCTGATGAAGCGCACCGGTTATAAGCCCGAGTTCGCGGCTGCGGCTGAGGCTTCTGCCTCCACCGGCGGCCAGATCATGCCTCCTATCATGGGCGCTGCCGCCTTCCTGATGGCTGAAACCATCGGCGTTCCCTACTCCAACATTGTTACCAAGGCAATTCTGCCTGCGGTGCTGTACTTTGCCGGTGTGTTTATCACCGTTCACCTGGAAGCCAAAAAGGAAGGCCTGCGGGGTCTGACCAAGGAAGAGCTGCCCCGGCTGAAGCCCCTGCTGAAGAAGGCTTACCTGCTGCTGCCCCTGATCCTGCTGATCTATCTGGTAGCTACCAGCAAAAATACAATTGCTTATGCAGCTGCCATTGCCATTGTGGTAGCCATTGCCGTCAGTCTGTTTGATAAGGAAACCCGCATGACCCCCAAGCGTCTGCTGGAGGCTTTGGCAGCCGGCGGTCAGGGTATGATCACCGTGGCTGTTGCCTGCGGTGTTGCCGGTATCGTTGCCGGTATCATCGGTGTCACCGGTCTGGCCTTCATGCTCTTCAACGGCATCGTAGCAGTGGCTGGCAATCAGGTCATCGTTGCCCTGTTCCTGACCATGCTGTGCTGCATCGTGCTGGGCATGGGCGTTCCCACAACCGCAAACTACTGCATCATGGCCGCCACCTGCGCTCCCATTCTGGTAAAAATGGGCGTTCCGGATGTGGCCGCTCACTTCTTCGTGTTCTACTTCGGCATCGTGGCCGACCTGACACCCCCTGTGGCTCTGGCCGCCTATGCAGGCGCTGCCATCGCCCAGGCCAACCCCATGAAGACCGCCTTCACCTCTACCAAGCTGGCTATCGGCGCATTCATCGTACCCTATGTGTTTGCCCTGAATCCGGCAATGCTGTTCATCGACACCACCGTACCCGAGGTCATCCTGATCTGCGTCACCTCCCTGATCGGTATGTTCGGTGTCGCAGCTGCCCTGGAGAGCTACTTCCTGCGGCATATGCCCTGGTATCAGCGAATTATCAGCGCTGCCGGCGGCCTGCTTCTGATCTACCCCGGCATTGTTACCGATGTGATCGGTCTGTGCCTGGTAGGTGGTATGGCTCTGCTGCAAATCACTGAGAGCAGGAAGGAAAAGACCCTGTCCTGATTACCCAAGTAAACTGCTCCTTAACCCAACGCAGCCACATGGAAAAATTCCATGTGGCTGCGTTTTTCGTTCTTATTTATTATACCTCTTCACATATAAAGGAGGCCTCCGGCCCGAAAAATTCTCCCAATGCATCCAGATACAGCGCTGGTGCCACCGCGTAGCTCAGCCCGTGGCCTGCGCCGGGAACTGTGACGATCTGCTTTCGGGATGTACAGGCATCATAGACCTGCCGGCTCATATCACAGGGGACGAAAGCATCATCCTCTCCGTGATAAAAGATCACCGGTACCTTACAGTTCTTCACTGCCTCCAGGGGAGAATAGGCCTCCAGATCAAAACCGCCATAGATCCTTGCTCCCAGCTTTACAAAGGGGTAACTCAGCTCCACCGGAAGGCCCATCTGGCCAATCACTTTTTTGATAATGGCCTTGGGGCTGCTGTAGCCGCAGTCTGCCAGAACACCGATCACATTTTCCGGCAGCTCTCTTCCGGCTGCCATCAGTACAGTAGCCGCGCCCATGGAAATGCCGGTGAGGATGATCTTCACATCCGGACCAAAGTACTGCAGCATGAATTCGATCCAGCTCAGGCAGTCTCTATGCTCCCGGATGCCAAAGGTGATGACCCTTCCCTGAGAGTTTCCGCAGCAGCGCTGGTCTGCCAGCAGCACCGACCGGCCCATGGCAAAACCGCGCTGAACACCGCCGGGAAGATCCTTCTCCGCGTTGCCCCGGTAGCCGTGAAACATCAGCTCGATGGGGGCGCCGGGAGCATACTCATAGAATTTACCTGTCAGGATCAGCCCGTCATAGGCCACGATCTGCACATCCTCGTGGGGTATGGCCCGAACCTCCCGGGTCCAGTTTTCCATCTTCTCCCGGTAGGGCTCGTAGATCTCACCCTCGGGAATGGGTATCTCATCTTCAGAAGCAGGCTTTTGCTTTTTTTGATAGAACGCCATGTGAAAGCAGATAAACGAGATCAGAAGGATCAGCAAAGCGATCGCCGCCAGGATCCATAAAGCGACCATATCATCATCTCCAAAGAAGGTATTGCCCCCGCTACAGCATTTTTGTCAGTATACGAAAAGGCCCAGCAGGGCGGAAAGTACGATCAGCATGATGGGGGAAAGCTTTTTCTTTCTCCAGGCTTTGCAGCCGATCATGGCGGCGGTCAGTGCCGCGACGATGATTACCGCGGAAACATCTACCGCAAGATCGCCGGCCATGGGCACGCAGCTTTGGAAGGTCATATACGCGCCAGTTGCCAGGATGATGCCGATGACGCAGGGCACCAGACCCTTCAGCACGGCCTGGACATACTTGTTTTCCAGAGCGTTCTTCAGCAGGGTCACTACCAGCAAAATGACGAGAAAGGCGGGCAGGGCTACGGTGACTGTAGCCAAAGCCGCACCCAGAATGCCTGCCTGGCTGGCGCCCACATAGGTAGCCAGATTGATCATAATAGGGCCGGGGGTGCTTTCGCTGATGGCGATCATATGCGTCAGCATTTCATCGCTCAGCCAGCCGTATTCCTGCACGATATCCCGGATCAGGGGAATGGCGCTGTAAGCGCCGCCGAAGGAGAAGAGGCCCACCTTCAAAAAGCCCAGAAACAGCTGCAGATAGATCATGCTGCCTCACCGCCTTTCCGCTTGTCCCCGATCAGGAAAATCGCCAGACTGACCGCGCCCGCCAAAAGCATCAGCACGATGGAAGAAATATTCCACGAGAAAATATTGATCAGCAGCATGGCGCAAAAGGCACAGGCGGCAATAATCCGCGCCCGGATGCCCCGGTCCATTTTCTTAAGCATATTCGTACCCACGCTGAGGATCAGCAGACTGACACCGGCCTTGATACCCTTAAAGGCCTTGGCAACAAGGGCAATCTCCAGAAAATTATCCAGAAGTGTGGCAATCGCATAAATAATAATAAACGAGGGCAGGATCACACCCAAAGTTGCCGCAACAGCGCCGGCCACACCCGCCACCCGATGGCCTGTAAATGTCGCGCAGTTGATGGCCACCGGACCGGGGGTGGATTCGGCGATAACAGTAACATACATCATCTCGTCGTGGGTGATCCATTTTTTCTTCTCGGAGCAGTTGTCCTCGATCACCGACAGCATAGCATAGCCGCCGCCGAAGGTGAACAGACCGATCTTAAAGAATGTAAGAAAAAGCTCTCCCAGCTTTTTCAGCTTATTACCCATTTTGCAGTTCCTCCAGTTTCTCTTCATCCGCAATTTCTACAACACCCCGGGTCAGACGCACCATGCCCTCGTTTTGGAAATACCGAAGCATCCGGGTGACCACCTCCCGGTGGGTTCCCAGGTGGTTGGCAATGGCCTCGTGGGTGATCTTCAGCTGATTCGTTCCCTCGATCACAGCTTCTTCCAGCAGAAAGGCTGCAACACGCTTATCCATACTCTTCCACAGGATCTGCTCAATGCGCCACATGACCTCGGAAAACCGGGTGGCCATGATCTCATTGGTATAATTCGCCACTGGGGCAGATTCCTCCATCAGCTGTCTGTATACCTCCACCGGGATGACCCAAAGCTCCGTATCCTTTTCTGCCTGGATGGTCACCTCAAATTGGATGGAGCGCATCATACAGGAAGCAGAGAACAGGCACAGATCCCGGTCAAACAGCCGGTACACCGTGACCTCCCGCCCCTCTTCTGAGAGGATGTAGGCCCGGAGCTGCCCGGACTTCACCAGAAACAGCCCAGTGCAGTCCATACTGCCATTGTGAAGCACTGTTCCCTTTTTCACCGTGCGATGGATCAGCGCTTCGGAAACAGCGCTCTGCTGCGCTGCCGTCAGCTTCTGCCAGATGGGAAAGTAGCCGGAAAATTCCACGGAACATGCCTCCTATTCTTGGATATTCACAGTATACGAAGTTTCCTAACCCCTGTCAATTCTTTTGTTCCCATAGATTTCTAAGCAGAGGGGATTCGAACCACAATAACCCCCTCGGCTCTTTTTGCCGCAGTCTTGGGCGGGTCCTTATTTTTCTGCCGGAAATGCTACGAAAATTGTTGACTTGTCCGGGTTTATCGATTAAAATAAAGAAGATTTTATAAAAAGGAGTAATATGTATGAACAACACCTTGGAACGGAAGTACGGTCTGTTCACCGCGATCTGCATGGTCGTTGGTATCGTGATCGGTTCCGGCGTTTTCTTTAAGGCACAGACTGTGCTGCAGAAGACCGGCGGCGATATGCCCCTGGGCATTATTGCCTGGATCATTGGCGGCGCCATTATGCTGGTATGCCTTCTGGCCTTTTCCTTCATGGGCCAGAAATACGAGAAGGTCAACGGCATTGTGGACTATTCTGAGGCCACTGTAGGCCCCAACTATGGCTACATGATGGGCTGGTTTACAAGCACCATTTATTATCCTGCCATGACCTCTGCTCTGGCCTGGCTGACTGCCCGTTACCTGCTGGTTTTCCTCACCGCCTCCGGTATGCCCCTGACCGACGGCAGCAATCCTGTGACCGGTCCTGAATGCATGGTACTGGCGCTGTTCTTCATGGCCTTCTCCTATGCAGTCAACACCCTGTCTCCCAAGCTGGCCGGCAAGTTCCAGACCAGCACCACCGTGATCAAGCTGATCCCCCTGGGCCTGATGGCTGTGGTTGGCATTATCTACGGTATTGCCAGCGGTACTCTGACCCAGAACTTCGTTACCAAGGTTGCTGTGGACGGTGTTTCCTCCAGCCCTCTGTTTGCGGCTGTGTGCGCCACCTCCTTTGCCTATGAAGGCTGGATCATCGCAACTGCCATCAACTCCGAGCTGAAGGATTCCAAAAAGAATCTGCCTAAGGCCCTGACCCTTGGCGGCATTATTATTGTTGCCGTGTACATTCTCTACTACCTGGGTGTGGCCGGCGGTGCTTCCAATGCTGACCTGATCGGCACTGGCGCCCAGGTTGCCTTCATCAACATCTTTGGCAATGTGCTGGGCAATATTCTGAACCTGTTTATCGCGATCTCCTGCTTCGGTACGCTCAATGGTCTGATGCTGGGCTGCTGCCGCGGTATGTATTCCGTGGCTGCCCGGGGCAGAGGTCCTGCACCCAAGATACTTGGCAAGGTAGATGAAGCCACCGGTATGCCCAGCAGCTCCTGCGTCTTCGCTCTGCTTGTCACCGCTGCATGGCTGGTGTACTTCTATTTTGCTAACCTGTGGTCCTTCAGTGCAGGGGGCGAGACCGTTTCTCTGGCCGGCAAGCCCTTTGCCTTCGATTCCACCGAGCTGCCCATCATCACCATCTACCTGATGTATCTGCCCATCTTCTTCCAGTGGATCCGCAAGGAAAAGGATCAGTCCCCGATGCGCCGCTTTGTCATGCCTATCCTTGCCATGTGCGGCTCTGCCTTCATGGTCGTAGCCTGTATCTTCAGCCACCGCATGGCCTGCCTGTGGTATGTGATCCTCTTTGCCGTGATCATGCTCATCGGCTGGCTGCTGGATAAGCCCAACCGCAAGGCCCTTTGATTCCAAAAAGGATCAACCGTTACAGTAATTATAAAATTCCCTGTCCGTTTTTGGACAGGGAATTTTGCGCTTTGAGGTGATAAGGGCACAGGCGAGCCGCCTGTGCCCTTGCTTTAGTTTATTGCGTCAGGCCATTCATTTCCAGGAAGTAGTTGACCACGCCCTGGGTCAGGGCCTTGGCCTTTTCCTGCATAACACTGTCCTTCAGCATTTGCTCCAGCTCTGTGACGCTGGACATATAGCCGTTCTCCGTCAGCACGATGGGACAGGTGGTCTGGCGGGATACATAGTAGTAGAACCACATGACATAGGCAGATCGGTAAAGCTTGGAGGCAGCCACTGCCTCGTGGATATGATCGGCAGCAGGTTGGGTGAAGATCGTAAAATAACCGGTCTCATAGCCGTAAAGGGATTTGTTGGAATTGGAATTGTGGTGGATACACAGGCAGTAGTCCGGCGCCTGCTCACGCAGGAACTGAATACGCTCGCGCTGGGTGGTGGTATCCTCCATAGTAGTGCGGTTCATAATGACCGTAGCCCCGATGCTTTCCAGCTCCTTGCGGACATAGTTGGAAAGGATCAGATTCCGCTCGGACTCGGTCCAGCCCACACCATTGCTGTCTCTGCCCAGAGCACCGATGTCGCCGCCGCCGTGGCCCACATCCAGCATGATGCGCACGCCGGTCAGGTCCGCGCCATAGGCATTGTCTGCCTTGGTGACCTTGACAGGATTCAGGAAACGGAAGCACAGCTGGCCCTGGTCATTGTAGTAGGCATCCCAGCCATAGAAGCCGCCTGCTTCCTTCAGGTACAGGCGCAGAGTGCAGTCAGCCTCGTTCTGCGTCAGCTCTGCCTTGGTGAACAAGGGATTTTCCAACGGGATCGTCACAGAGCCGGTTACCTTCGTAGCGTAGCAGAAACGGATGTCAATATAGCCGGCATCAAAATTATCTACTCTATAATCCCGGTGGGAGGCATTTTTATAATCCTGAGGCTCATGGTTCAGGAAGAAGGGCGCTTTCCACAGAGTGTCCAGTGTCAGGTAAGTATGATGTCCCTCTACAGTTATAGGATTAAAAACGATTTCGTTGTGGTCAGGCAGAAGGCCAGTATAGCAATCCACGACCATGGACTGGGTGGGGTTGGGCGTGTTCTTGGTCTTGCGGTACACCCGAACGCCGCAGCGCAGCAGCATATATTCCTTTTCGCCTGTGGAATCGTATACCACATTCTGAGAGGCATAGTCCACTGTGCCCTTGGGCAGATAGTTGTAGGTAGGATTGGATTTGTCGTCGCTGGTTTTTCCGTTGAAGGTCTCCACATTGCCGTCTATGACCTCCACGATGTAGCCGGAACCAACATTGATATAGCCCTCACCCTTTGGCGTGGAGTTGGGATCGGAAGTTTTTACCGGCACCTTGGCGGCACAGGAGATCTTGCCGGAGGTGTAGGTCTCGGTGGTGTCCTCGCAGGTGATGGTATAGGTAATGTTACCAAGGTCCTGCTGCTCTGTGTTGTTGCTGGGCATATCAAAGAACCCGGTGTACAGGTGGAATCCTTCTTTCGCGCCGGAGCCCAGCTGGTCTACCGTAAGATGCAAGGTCTTTTTCTCTTCCCGGAAGGTGGCGGTAACGGTGCTGCCTGCCCGGGCAGAGACACCCATGTACATCCGGGCACCGCTGTGGTAGGTGGTGTCCTGGGCCTGGGAGAAGAACTCGGTGGCGTAGCGGTATTCGATCCGGTAGGTCAGGGTCTGGTCCTGATGGACTACAGTGATCTCATTGTTGCCTATTTCCAGAGGCGCTTCATAAGTAAAGCCGCCGTCGCTTTCCCGCGGTATCTCCGTACCGTTAATAGTCAGGGGGAATCTCAAATCAGACAGGCCCTGGAAGTTCACGACCTTGTCCATGGTCATAAACTGATTTTCCGCGGGCAGCATGACTGTAAGGGGAATGGGCGGTTCAGGCTTCGGAGGATCTGAGGCAGGAGGCTCCGAGGTTTCTGGGACAGTGGTGTCCTGGACAGTCTGCCCAGCACAGCCAGCCAGCATGGAAAACACCAGAATGCAGCTAAGCAGAATGCAGATCATCTGCTGAAAGGTTTTACGTATCATACTATTCCTCCTGGGGCTATACCAAATGTATTCTATTTATAGCACATCCTGCCGGAAGATGCAAAGGTTTTTGTCGGATTTTGGTTTTTAGAAAAAAGTTTTGTTATCAGGGAAGGGGAATTCACAAATTCTTCTATTATTTTTCTCCAACCTGTGCTATAATGCGTATAATTGGTTTGGTATTGCCATTTCGAAAGTAAGGAGAACCAACATGGGACTGATCACAAAATTATTCGGCACACGCTCCCAGCGGGAGCTCAAGCAGATCCAGCCGCTGGTAGATAAGATCCTGGCGCTGGAAGAGGAATATAAGGCCCTTTCCGAAGACGCGCTGAAAGGAAAAACCGCCCAGTTCAAGCAGCGGCTGTCTCAGGGTGAAACCCTGGACGATCTTTTGCCCGAGGCCTTTGCTGCCATCCGGGAGGCTGCTGACCGGGTGCTTGGCATGCGCCCCTATCCGGTACAGCTGATCGGCGGTATCATTCTCCATCAGGGCCGGATCGCGGAAATGAAGACCGGTGAAGGCAAGACCCTGGTAGCCATTCTGCCCTGCTACCTGAATGCGTTGGCAGGCCGTGGTGTCCATGTGGTCACGGTCAACGAGTACCTGGCCAAGCGCGACTCCGAGTGGATGGGCAAGGTCCATCGGTACATGGGCCTCTCTGTGGGTCTGGTCATCCCCAGCATGAAGTCAGCAGAGCGCCGGGAGGCCTACGCGGCAGACATTACCTACTGCACAAACAATGAGCTTGGTTTTGACTACCTGCGCGACAATATGGCCATTTATCAAAGCGAGCTGGTTCAGCGGGGGCATGCCTTTGCCATTGTGGACGAAGTGGACTCCATCCTCATCGACGAGGCCCGTACTCCTCTGATCATCTCCGGCAAGGGCGAGGATTCCTCCAAGCTCTATGAGATGTCTGATTATTTTGTCTCCACCCTGCGCAAGCAGGTCTTTGCCAAGACTGACGAAAAAGCCGTCCACGACGATTACGACTGCGATTACTTCGTGGACGAGAAGTCCCGTACCGTATCTCTGACCGCTTCTGGCATTGCCAAGGCCGAAAAGTATTTCGGCGTGGAGAACCTGGCCGATGGGGAGAACACGACCCTTTCCCACCACATCAACCAGGCCATGAAGGCCCGGGGCCTGATGAAGAAGGATATCGACTATGTGGTCAAGGACGGCCAGATCATTATTGTCGACGAGTTTACCGGCCGTCTCATGTACGGACGCCGTTACAACGAAGGCCTGCACCAGGCCATCGAAGCCAAGGAGGGCGTAAAGGTCGCCGGGGAAAGCAAGACCCTTGCCACCATCACCTTCCAGAACTTTTTCCGCCTGTATGACAAGCTCTCCGGCATGACCGGCACAGCCCTGACCGAGGAGGAGGAATTTGCCTCCATCTACCGGCTGGATGTGGTGGAGATCCCCACAAACCGCCCGGTGGCCCGGTTGGACCATACCGATGTGGTATATAAAACCGTTGCGGGCAAGTTCCGTGCCATTGTGCAGCAGGTAGCCCGGTGCCATGCCAAGGGTCAGCCTGTGCTGGTAGGTACGGTGTCCATTGAAAAAAGCGAGGTGCTCAGCAAGCTGCTCAAGCGTGCCGGCATCCCGCACCATGTGCTCAACGCCAAGTTCCACGAGATGGAGGCCCAGATCGTAGCCCAGGCAGGTAAGCTGGGAGCTGTGACCATTGCCACCAACATGGCAGGCCGCGGTACCGATATCATGCTGGGCGGCAACGCCGAGTACATGGCCATGAGCGAGCTGCGCAAGCAGAACATTCCGGAGGAGCTGCTGCAGGAGGCCAATTCCTACGCCGAGACCGATGACGGGCAGATCCTTGCTGTGCGCAGAGAATATGAGACCCTCCTTGCCAAATTCAAGGCCCAGATCGCCCAGGAGGCCGAGCAGGTACGCCAGGCCGGCGGCCTGTTCATCATCGGCACAGAGCGCCATGAATCCCGGCGTATCGACAATCAGCTCCGTGGCCGTTCCGGCCGTCAGGGGGATCCCGGCGAAAGCCGGTTCTACCTGAGCCTGCAGGATGACCTCATGCGGCTGTTCTCTTCTGATAGGGTCATTGGCCTTATGGACCGTCTGGGTCTGGGTGAGGATACCCCCATTGACCAGAAGATCCTGAGCAATGGCGTGGAAAATGCCCAGAAAAATGTGGAGAGCCGGAATTTCCGCGCAAGAAAGACGGTTCTGGAATACGACGATGTGATGAACACCCAGCGTGAGGTCATCTACGCCCAGCGCAAAAAAGTCCTGGACGGTGAAGATCTCCGGGAGAATATGCTCAGTATGCTCCAAAGCCTGGTAGACAGCACTGTGGCGGATACCCTCAGCAGCTGCGGCGGCGTTGCGGACGAGGCCGCTGTACAGGAGCTGCTGCGGGCATTTGAGGGCGTGTATTTCCCCAAGGGCGCGTTTGTCTTACCGGATACTCCTACCACGGAAAATGTGGCGGCGCATATTTATGCGCTGGCTCTGCAGACCTATGAACAGAAGGAAGCTGCTTATACCCCCAAGCTGATGCGGGAGCTGGAGCGCGTTGTCATGCTCCGGGTGGTGGACGAGTACTGGATGGATAATATCGATGCCATGGACGATCTGAAGCAGGGCATCGGTCTGCGGGCCTATGGCCAGCACGATCCCGTTATCGCCTATAAAGAAGAGGGCTACGAGATGTTCCAGGCCATGATCACCGCCATCCGGGAAGAGACTATCCGCCGGATGTTCCTGGTACAGCTGAAGCCCACCCAGGAGATCAAGCGGCAGAAGGTCGCCAAGGAGCTCTCCGCAACAGGCACCCCCGATTCCACGGTCAAGCAGCAGCCTGTCCGCAAGGATAAGAAGGTGGGGCCCAATGACCCCTGCCCCTGCGGCAGCGGCAAGAAGTACAAAAAGTGCTGCCGGGATAAGGATATTGCCGCCGGCATGGAAGACTGAGGACCGGATATGGCTGTTATCCTGAAAAAGGACGGGTCTTTGGAATACCTGACCGCCCAAGGGATCTGCGTGCCCCATTGCTTCACCACCCGGCTGGGCGGTGTCAGTCAGGGATATCTGGCAGCCATGAATATTGGGGTGCACAGGGGAGACGATCCGGCCAATGTGGCCCGCAATTATGAGATCCTGGCACAGGCCCTCGGTTTTTCTGTGAACCGCTTGGTACTGACCCGTCATATCCATTCGGCCATCGTTCGCAAGGTAGGCTCAGCCGATGGCGGCAAGGGACTGCGCCATGATGTATACCCCGAATGCGACGCCTTGATCACCAACGAACCGGGCACAGCCCTGGCGGTCTTCACCGCTGACTGTACGCCGATCCTGCTCCACGACCCCATAACAGGTGCTGTGGGCGCAGTCCACGCAGGCTGGCGGGGCACTGCCGCCGGCATTGCGGCGAAAACCGTGGAAGCTATGGTTGCAAGCTATGGCTGCCGAGCGGAAAATATCCGCGCTGCCATTGGGCCCAATATCGCCCAGTGTTGCTTTGAAACCGACGCAGATGTGCCCCAGGCCATGATAAAGGCGCTGGGCGCAGCAGCCCAAGCCCACATCCGGGAAGAAAACCGCAAGTATTATGTAAACCTAAAAGAGATAAACGCCCTGTTTTTACGGCAAGCCGGCGTAACACAGCTGGAGATCAGTCCTCTGTGCACCGCCTGCCGCCAGGACCTGTTTTGGTCGCACCGGCGCATGGGTGACCGCCGGGGCTCTCAGGGTGCAATCATTGTGTGTAAGGAGGAACAGCCATGAAGCGGATACTTGCCCTTAGCCTGTGCGTCTGCTTGTTTGGTCTGCTGCTTTGCGGCTGTTCTGAGGAAGGGCCCTATGTGCCCACAGGCGACGGCCTGACCTGGGATGACGGTCCGGCCCCTTCTGCGGACAAAGAGGAGAAGCCCGTTGAACAGGATCTGGTGCTGGTATACTACCCGGACAAGACGCTGAACCCCTATCGGTGTACAGATTACACCAACCGGACCTTGTTTTCTCTGCTGTACCAGGGCCTTTTTGCAGTGGATAGAGGCTACAGCGTATCGCCCATGCTTTGCAAGTCCTATACTGTGTCTGAGGATATGCGCACCTACACCTTCTATATCGAAGAGGCTTTCTTTTCTGACGGCATACCTTTGACCATTGACGATGTATACGCCAGCTTTGTGGCGGCCATGGAAAGCGATGTATACAAGGGCCGCTTCCTCCATGTGGATGGGGTATCCCTGTCTGCCGACGGCGGTATTACCTTCAAGCTGGATACGGCCTACGAAAATTTTCCGCTGCTGTTGGACATACCCATCGTCAAGGCCGCAGAGGTATCTGCCGACCTCCCCTTGGGAACAGGTCCTTACTACTATGACCTGACCACCGCCGGTGCCCGGCTGCGCCGCTGCACGGCATGGTGGTGTGATGCGGATATGCTGCTGACCGCCACCTCGATCCCCCTGACGGTAGCCCAATCTGTGACCCAGGTCCGGGATGCCTTTGAATTTTCCAATGTGGGCCTGGTGTGTGCAGATCCCAATTCCGACAACTATGCGGACTACCGGTGCGACTACGAGCTGTGGGACAGTGAAAACGGCGGCTTTTTGTACCTGGGCTGCAATGTGGACAGTGCGGTGTTCTCCAATGCAGATGTGCGCAAGGCCCTGACCCACGCCATTGACCGGGATATGCTGGTGGAGAAATACTACCGCAGTTTTGCCCACAGCGCCACGCTGCCGGCCTCGCCCCAGTCTCCATTCTACAGTACCCAGCTTGCAAAGCGTTACGGATACGACAGCGAAAAGTTTTCTCAGGCCCTCAGCGCCGCAGGTAAGACCGGTGCGCCGGTGAAGCTGCTGGTAAACAAGGCCGATACCCTGCGGCTGCGCGTGGCCCGGGCCATTGGAAAAATGCTGACAGATGCCGGCCTGCAGGTGGAAATGCTGGAGCTCAGCGGTGGAGATTATCAGTACATCCTGGCGATCAAGGGGTATGACCTGTATCTGGGCCAGACCCGTCTTTCTCCCAACATGGATCTTTCCGCATTCTTTATGAAGGGCGGCGCTCTGCGTTACGGCGGCATGACCGATGCGGCAGCCTACTCCATGTGCCTCCAGGCCATTGCCAACCAGGGCAACTACTATAACCTGCACCAAACTGTAATGGAAGATGGCAGACTGTGCCCCATTTTGTTCCAGAGCTACAGCATCCACGCCACCCGCGGACTGCTGACCGGCTTGACCCCCTCCCGGGACAATGTGTTCTACTATTCCACCGGCAGGACCATGACCGATGCCATTCAACAATAAGCAGCAGCAAGCCAGCAGGTAATCGCATTACCTGCTGGCTTCAGAGTGTCAAAAAAGCCGCAAACCGTCAAAACGCAATATGATCAAGGCGTGTCAGAAAAAAGCCTTCTCCCTGGGGAGAAGGTGGCAAAAATCTTTGATTTTTGACGGATGTGGGGTGAAAATGCTTGCTGCGCAAGGC
>JAGBSG010000082.1 GCA_017632035.1 Oscillospiraceae bacterium
AAAATGCTTGCTGCGCAAGGCATTTTGACTTACTGCGCAAACGGTCAGACTACCGTACCTATGTACGCCGACGCTGACCGTTTGCTTGTCTTTGCGCCTTCCTTGACCTCTGCCAGTCTGTCAAAAACAGGTTTTTTGACAAACTAAACGTCCTGCCGCAGACTGTGCGGCCGGCCGTAATGATTCTTATTTTTTCCGGATATCCAGGTGATAGTCGATCACGCCGGCGGCGCTGTGCTCCACCTCAATGGCATAGGTCAGGTCGATGGTGCCGCCCTCATGGTCGATATCGTAGGTCACCTTTGTGGCACACACGGTGATCATCAGCGTACCGAACTCCATCTGGTACAGCGACTCGTGATGGAATCCCTCCTGGAAGACCATCTGGGAGGTCAGCGGGCCTTTTCTGGAAAGAACGATCTTCCCAGGCTCTGCCCGGAAGGTAGTTGTCACACCCTTCAGGCCGGTCAGCTCGCTTTCCTCATAGGTCAGCTCCCAGCCGCCGTCCCGGTCCTCCAGAGTCCCTTCCGTCACCAGCTCGATCACATCGGGCTCCTGATCCAGATAGCTTTGCCGCCCACAAATGGACAGCAGGACCTGTTGTTTCATGCGCAGGCCTCCATTGCCAGCCGCAGCAGCTCGTCGATCAGCTGGGCGTAAGGGATCCCGCTGGCTGCAAACAGCTTGGGATACATAGAGATGGAGGTAAAGCCGGGCAATGTGTTGATTTCATTAAACACCACCCGGTTATCCTCGTATGTCACGAAGAAGTCCACACGGCTCAGACCCTGGCAGCCGATCACACTGTAGACCTTGACTGCCGCGTCCCGCACCTGCTCTGCCACGCTTTCCGGGATCCTGGCAGGGATATAGGCGGTGGAGGTATCCGTGATATACTTGGAATCGTAGTCATAGAAGTCTGCGCCGGAGTCGATCTCACCACAAACGGAGGCCACCGGACTTCCATTGCCCATGACCGCCACCTCTACCTCCCGGCCATGGATGAATTCCTCCACCAGAATTTTTTCATCATAGGCACCGGCAGCCAGCAGAGCCTCCCGAAGGCTCTCCCTGTCTACAGCCTTGGAAACGCCCACAGAAGAACCCGTACCGGCAGGTTTTACGAACATGGGATAAGAAAACCGGCCTTCCAGAGAATCCAGCGCATGGTCCATGCGGTTTTCAGCATCATAGCTTCTGACCAGCTGCCAGGCAGCCTGGGTGATCCCGGCATTGTCCACCACCAGCTTGGTCAGTGTCTTATCCATAGCAACGGCAGAGGCGGCTACATGGGGTCCCACATAAGGAATGCCGGCCATCTGCAGCAGACCCTGCATGGCACCGTCCTCACCGTTTTCACCGTGGAGCACCGGGAATACCACATCGATATGCTCCCGCACTACACAGTCACCCTCAAAGCTCAGCAGACCCTGGCCTCTTACAGGTGAGATGGTAGCCTTCCGGTTACCGGGATGGTCCTGCCACTGGCCACTGGGCAGCATGGAATAGTCCGTACCGCCAAAGAGGATCCAATTGCCATCCTTGGTTATGCCTACAGGAAAGATATTGTATTTCTCGGTATCCATATTGTTCAGCACAGATTCCGCAGAGCGCAAAGACACCTCGTGCTCCGGGCTGATGCCACCGAACAAAACGCATACACTGAGTTTTTTCATGTTGATCGCCTCATTTTACTGTAATTCGCACTGACACAAGGTATATCAGAGCATAGCTTCTCCTGCCTTGTAGATATCGCCCGCACCCACAGTCAGGATCACATCTCCCGGCTGAGCAATCTTTTTCAGGCAGGCTGTAACCTCGGGTAATGTCTCGCAGTATACCGCACCGGGGATCTTACCCAGCAGATCCCAGGAAGAAATGCCGATGGTATTGCGCTCCCGGGCAGCATAGATCTCCGCCAGTACCACCACATCCGGCTTGCGCAGCTGCTTGACAAAGTCATCGAACAGCGCACGGGTACGGGTATAGGTGTGGGGCTGAAACGCAATCACCAGGCGCTTACACTCCGGCATCGTGCGTACAGCCTCAATGGTTGCAGCCAACTCATCGGGATGGTGGGCATAATCGTCATAGACCACCGCCCCGTTGTAATCGCCCTTATATTCCAGGCGGCGGCGTGCGCCATGGAAGCCGGCAAGGCCGTGGCTTACCGCCTCACCGGGGATCCCCAGCATCCATGCAGCACCGGCAGCTGCCAGCGCATTGAGGGCGTTGTGGCGGCCCAGGACTTCCAGCTCCAGGTGGCAATACAGCTCCCCATCGCAGTAAACATCAAACCTACGCCAATCCGGGCACATATTCACAGCCCGAACCCGGTTCTTCTCTCCCACACCAAAGCTCACATAGGAAAGGCCCCGCAGCGCCTGGGCCGTATGCAGATCATCACCGTTGGCCAGAACACCTCCGGAGGAAAGCTCCGCAAAGGCACGGAAGGACTTCTGCACATCCTGCAGATCCTTGAAATAATCCAGGTGATCTGCCTCAACATTTAAAATCACCGCCAATGTCGGAAAGAAGTTCAGGAACGAATCGCAGTATTCACAGCTTTCCAGCACGATGGTGTCGCCCTCACCTACCCGATGGCCGGCATGGAGCAGCGGCAGGTCACCGCCGATCATTACTGTAGGATCCCACTGGGCCTCCATTAAAATATGCGTCATCATAGAGGTCGTGGTAGTCTTTCCGTGGGTGCCGGCAATGCAGATGGCATTGCGGTATGCCTGCATGATCACGCCCCAGGCCTGTGCCCGTTCAAACACAGGAATGCCCAACTGCCGGGCAGCCGCGATCTCCGGGTTATCATTATGTGCAGCGGCAGTGCGAATAACGCAGGCTGCACCCTTAACATTTTCCTCCCTGTGTCCAATGGAAACCTGGATGCCCTTAGCGATCAGCTCATCTGTGGAAACAGAGGCGTTCATATCCGAGCCGGTGACCAACAGGCCCATACCCTTCAGGACCAGGCCCAGAGGCCGCATGGATACGCCGCCGATCCCAACCAGATGTACATGTGTGCCGGGTGTAATATATTTCTTAAGTTCATGGCTTCTGTCATTCATAAATAAATGAGCCCCCTGAAATTAGCAAATTCACTAACCTTAGTATTATACAACAACTTCGCCTGAATTACAACCATCAAATTAGCCAAAATCTTGGCTGTTTGGGGAGAAATCACGCTATTCCCTTACTTTTCATATGCAAATGAAATCAAGCAGCAAGCCGTGCTTAATCACATGTGCACAAACGCCGGATAATTATTCACAGGGTTTGTATAAATATTACATCCGCGTTTTTCATAAATACATAGTTTTAAGTAATGTTTGTATATTTTTGTGCGATATTTCCTGTAAGTCGCTGTAAATATGGATAAAGGTTGTATATACACACAATTGACGATGCATAAAATCCGCAGTATAATTCATTATATCAATCCTGTGCCCAAAAGGCACATAAAAAGGAGTCATGCTTTTATGAAGAAGATCATTGCAATCGCACTGGCCGCCATGATGCTGCTGAGCATGCTGGCCGGCTGTTCCAACAAGAAGGTCACTCTGAAGATTCTGGACACCGAGTACGCTCTGGAAAACTACGCGATCTGCGTAGCCAAGGAGAACCAGGACCTGCTGAACAAGATCAACACCGCTCTGGATGGACTGATCAAGGACGGCACCGCCCAGAAGATCATCGACAAGTACATCTCTGGCACTCCCCATGACCTGACCTTCCAGCAGAATACCGATGGCAAGGAAGAGCTGGTCATGGCTACCAACGCCTACTTCCCCCCCTACGAGTACTACGAGGGCGGTAAGATCGTTGGTATCGACGCTGAGATGGCCGCTGCCATTGCCGACAAGCTGGATATGAAGCTGGTCATCGAGGACACCGAGTTCGGTTCCATCATCGCCGGCGTTCAGACTGGTAAGTATGACATGGGCATGGCCGGTATGACCGTGACCGAGGACCGTCTGAAGGAAGTCAACTTCTCCACCAGCTACGCCACCGGCGTTCAGGTTGTCATCGTTGCTGAGGGCAGCGAGATCGCCACCGTCGACGACCTGCTCAATCCCGAAAAGAACTACAAGGTTGGCGTCCAGCAGGACACCACCGGCGACATCTATCTGTCCTCCTCCTATGAGGATGGCGGCGTTGGCGAAGCCAATGTTGTTCGCTACAAGACCGGCAACGAGGCCGTTCAGGCTCTGCTCACCGGCAAGGTTGATGCCGTTGTCATCGATCAGGAACCTGCCAAGTCCTACGTTGCAACCAACAACAAGTAATCAAGCCATAATGACCGGGAGGGCGGTCCATTGCCCTCCCGGTTTTCACTATGTTATGAGGAGGAACTCACATGGCTGAGCTTCAGGCGTGGTGGCTGGATTTTCAGGATACCTTCTACCGCTGCTTTATCGAGGATAACCGCTGGCAATATCTGACCCGCGGTCTGGAAAACACACTGCGGATCACCTTCTTTGCGCTGATTATCGGCATTGTTCTGGGCGTTGTCGTTGCCATCATCCGCTCCAGCTACGACAAAAATGCGAATGAAATGCGCCCCGGTCCCGGAAAGGTGATCCTGAGCATTTTGAACATCATCTGCAAGATATACCTGACTGTGATCCGCGGCACACCCGTCGTAGTGCAGCTGCTCTTAGGCGTATTCGTCATCTTTATGTACATGGGCGATATTACCGTCGCCTGCATTGTCTTCGGTGTCAATTCCGGTGCGTATGTGGCTGAGATCTTTCGTTCCGGTATCATGTCCATCGACAACGGCCAGTTTGAGGCGGGCCGCAGTCTGGGCTTCAACTATGTGCAAACCATGCGTCACATCATTCTCCCTCAGGCCTTCAAGAATGTGCTGCCCTCTCTGGCAAACGAGTTTATCGTTCTGATCAAGGAGACCTCCGTAGCCGGCTATGCCGGTGTGATCGACCTGACAAAAGGCGGCGAGATCATCCGAGGCAGAACATTTGAGGCATTCATGCCCCTGATCGCTGTGGCGATCATATACCTGGCTCTGGTAATGTTCTTTACATTCCTGATCGGCAAGCTGGAAAGGAGGCTCAGAAGCAGTGAACGATAATGCGATCATCTCCGCCAGAGATATTAAGAAATACTTCAACGGTGAACAGATCAAGGCTCTGGACGGTGTCAGCGCCGATATCCACAAGGGTGAAGTGGTTGTTATCATCGGTCCCTCCGGCTCCGGCAAATCTACCTTCCTGCGCTGTCTGAACCTGCTGGAAGTCCCCACCTGCGGTACGATCCTGTTTAACGGCAGTGATATTACCGACAAAGGCGCAAACATCAATATTCACCGCCAGAAAATGGGCATGGTATTCCAGCACTTCAACCTGTTCCCCCACATGACCATCCTGAAAAACATGACCCTTGCCCCCTGTCAGCTCTTGGGTAAGAGTAAAGCAGAGGCCGAGGAAAAGGCATTGTCCCTGCTGATAAGAGTTGGTCTCGGCGACCGGGCCAACTCCTATCCCAGCCAGCTTTTCGGCGGTCAGAAGCAGCGGATCGCCATTGTCCGCGCTCTGATGATGGAGCCTGAGGTCATGCTGTTTGACGAGCCCACCTCCGCACTGGACCCGGAAATGGTCGGTGAGGTTTTGGAGGTTATGAAGGAGCTGGCCGCCGAGGGCATGACCATGGTGGTCGTCACCCACGAAATGGGCTTTGCCCGGGAAGTGGGCAACCGTGTCCTCTTTATGGACGCAGGACAGCTTCTGGAGGAAGGCGCTCCGGACCAGATCTTCTCCAACCCGAACCACCCCCGTTTACAAGAGTTCCTTTCCAAAGTTCTTTGACCAACAGTTACAGGGTGTGCCCTATGCGGCACACCCTGTTTTTCATTCTATTTCTATGGCGACCCGGACTACCTTGCTGTAGCCCACCGCAAAGTAGGGAGGCGAGATCACCCGGGTCTCCCCTGCTTGCAGCTGTGCCACCTCTGCCAGATAGGAAATGCCGCCGATGTACATACCGCTGACAGCATCGTAGTTTTTGAAGAGCGCTTCCGCTTTGTATATCTGTTCCGTGGTCCTATTGGTAAATGCCAGAGAACCAAGGCCTGTGTGCTCGACGCCCACCTGGCCCATGTTCTCCGGGTATTCTCTCCTGACCCATCCCCAGCACGCCTGTATGGCATCAGCGCTGTTGGACTGGCGGTCCTTTTCCAGCACCAGCGCGCAAGCCCCTGGGGGCAAGCCTGTCAGCTCGAATACCAGCATGCGTTCCCCTTGGACAAGGATCACCGAGCCTTCACTGACCATAGTGCCGCCGGTGTTTTCAATGACCAGGGCTGCCACACCAACCACTTCATCCCCCGTGCCATCCTCCAAAAACGGGCCGTCGTAGCTCGCAAGCCGTACAGCCAACAGCCCGGTATCCTCCACCTGGCTGGGAAGGCTGATCGGCAGCATTTCCACACCCTGTACATCGGTTTGCCGCAGCTGTCCGTACTGGGCCGTCGCATTGACACACAGCAAAGCCATAAGCAGCGCGCCTGTCCCCAATCCCACTATCAGCAGCATTACCCGTCGCATTCCTCTTGCACCCCTTCCCCATTCCGGTTTTCCCAGTATACCTGCCGTATCTTAGCTGAATCAAGGGAATCGGGGCAGACGCTAAAAAAAGCACCCACACAGCTGTGCAGGTGCTCTCATTTAAAGATATTCTTTGATCTTCCCGATCATCAGGGCGTATTCCTCATCACTAAGCAAGGTCTTTCCGGGATTCATGGCAAAGGGTGTGCCCCACTCGAAGCTATCCTTATACTTCGGTACCAAATGGAAATGCAAATGACAGCCGCCGTCGCCGTAAGCACCGTAGTTGACCTTATCAGGGTGGAAGGCCTTGTGAATCGCCTTTGCAGCCCGGGCCACATCCCCAAAGAACAGGTTTCTTTCCTCGTCGCTGATATCCACCAGCTCGCTGACATGGTCCTTGTAGGCCACGATGACACGGCCCGGATGGCTCTGCTCCTTGAACAGGATCAGCTGGCTGACCTGCAGATCGCAGATCTTGATGCCAAAGCCCGCAAGGATCTCTCCACCCATACAGTAACCGCAATTACAGTCCTTCATATCTTACTCTCCTTTTATTTTCTTTCCAACAGATCCTTATAAAAGGTCTGCACTTCCTCATCCGTGTCCAGATTCACCAGATACATCACATTGGCCATAGCGCCGGACAGCGCATCGGGAATCCGGCTCTGCTGCTTCATCACGCTACCGTACTTGGCCATGACCGCATTATGATCCATCGCATACTCCACGCCGTCCCGTCGGCCGCAGAATACGCAGTTGTGGTGGTTGCCCTCGGGCTTGGTGCTGTAGCCAAAGCAGATCATATCTGCCCAGATCTTGTACACATCCGTCTCATTGGCGTAGTTGTACATTTCCGGCGTATAGCCGCCGGAGGGCCGCATATTGACCTCCAGGCCGATCAGGTCACCCTTTTTGCCCAGGCCCTCCTGATCCTCTGTCAGGCAGAAGAATTCCAGATGGACAAACCGGCTCTTGACGCCGAAGGCCTCCACAGTACGCCGGCCCACATCCCGCACATTGTCGGGCAGATCCTTCACGATATAATAGATGGACTCCATGTTCTCGTTGACCACATCCATGATGGACAGCGGGGTCACATTGCCGGTCTCGAACAGCGGCTTACCCTCAGGTCCGATGATGCCGTCATAAGTGCATACATAGCCTCTGACCATTTCCTCCATGATGTAGACCACAGGGTCCTTAGTCTGCATGAAGGCACACAGCTCATCGTCATTGTGCAGCCGGTAGGTGCTGCTGGCACCGACACCGTTGTCCGGCTTGACGATCACAGGGTAACCCACAGTATTTGCAAATTCCGCCGCGTCCTCGTATTTATCGATCAAATGATACCGGGCAGTGGGAATGCCGGCCTTGGCGTAATAGGCCTTCATGGCAGACTTATGCTTGACCTTCTCCATATCCTCAGCCATGAAGCCGGAGGTAATGTGGAATTCGGTACGCAGCATGGCATCCTTCTCCAGCCAGTATTCATTGTTGGATTCCAGCCAGTCGATCTTACCGTACTTGTAAGTAAAGAAGGCCACCGCCCGGAACACTTCCTCATAGTTTTCCAGGCTGGACACCTTGTAGTATTCGTGCAAAGCATCCTTCAGCTCCGGCATCAGCTGATCGTAAGGACAATCGCCAATACCCAGCACACGCATGCCGTTATTCTTCAGTTCCGCGCAAAACTTCCAGTAAGTCAGCGGAAAATTGGGGGAAATAAACACAAAATTTTTCATAGCTGTTCTCCTTTATCTTTACCCCAGCAATTGGGGCACATAGTGCTCTACCATTTTGAACCACCAGTTCCAGTCATGATCCACATCATGACCCCAATACGCCACCTGTGCGTGGATGCCCTTCTGCCGGAGCACCTGCTCCAGCCACCGGGTACTCTCCAGCAGCACATCCTCCCAGGCACCCTGACCCACAACGATCAGGATCTTGCGCTGATTGTACATGCCGATATAGGGATGATCCCAAGCCATATTGGAAAGGTAGTCCACCGGACTGTTGTGATACACCAGATCATCCATGTAATCGCCAAAGGAATCCCGGGAGTCATACAGGCCGGAAATGGCAAAAACACTGTCAAACAGGTCCGGCCTGCGGAAGAACAGATTCGCCGCATGCATGGCACCCATAGAGCAGCCAAAGGGCATAATTCCCTGATCAAAGCCGTTGCGCTCCCCGCTCAAATGCCGGATGTAGGGCACCAGCTCCTCCACCACATAGTTGTACCAGCGCTCATGGTTTTCGATGCGCCGGCGGTTATCCTCCCCTTTGTCAGCCCAGGATTCTCCATCGATGCAATCGATGGAAAACACAGTGCAGCGGCCTTCCTCGATCCACTTCGCCCAGGCATCCACCATGTGAAAGTTTTCAAAATCAAAGAATCTGCCGCCCTGGCACGGAATAAACATCACAGGCTTTCCCGTATGCCCGTAGACCTTAAATTCCATATCTCTGCCCAGATGGCTGCTGTAATGCTTAAAATAACGAATTTCCATATTCTCTCCTTATAATCCCAGACAATCCATAAAGATGGGGATCTGCCGCTCCCAGGAGGCCTCGGAATGGTCGCCCCCGGGCACGACCCGCAAAGCCAGATTCACCCGCTTGGTCAGAAGCAGGTGGGCCGTTGAAATCAGCGATTCTGCGTTGGCTGCATGGTTGAACATCTCTTCACTGCCGTAGTCCATATAGATACAGGTATCGTTCTGAATGTGGGCTCTGGCCACCATCTCCAGCACCTTTCCCGGACTGACCCAAATGCTGGGTGACAGACAGGCCGCCCTCTGAAAAATATGATTGTAGACACACGCGCCGTAGAGAGCCATGAGGCCACCCATGGACGAGCCGCAGAGGATCGTATTTGTCCTGTCGGGCAGTGTGCTGTAATTTTCATCGATATAGGGCTTCAATGTGCCGATGAGCCACTGCATATACAGCCTGCCTTTGCCTTTGATCCTGCCCAAAGTGGCATTATCAAAGCTCACGGGAGAGTATTCCCGCAGCCTGCCGTTTCCCTCATGGTTGCATTCCACCGCCACGATGATCAGCTGCTTTTTCGACTGCGTCATATACTTATTCATTCCCCAGGACTTTCCGTAGGTCGCATCACTGTCAAAGAACACATTGTGCCCGTCGAACATATACATAACGGGATAGCGCTTATCCGGCTCCTTTTCATAGGAATCCGGCAGGTAGATATAGGCCCTGCGCTGCTTTTCTCCGCTTAGCTTGGGAATCGTAACATTCCATTTGATGACCATGGGTCAAACCTCCAGCAGTAAAAAAGACGGATGCCAAGAGGCATCCGTCTTTTATGGAGCGGGTGACGAGGCTCGAACTCGCTACCTCAACCTTGGCAAGGTGGCGCTCTACCAGATGAGCTACACCCGCATCGAACAATTGACATTATAGCAGGATTTGCGCGTTTGTCAAGCCTTTTTTAGAATTTTTTTGCAGATACTCAGGCCACATTTCTCCGGCAAACCGCGTCAAAACCCATAAGGGCGAAATCTGTCCGTTACAAGGAATCTTTGGTATAACGGGAGAACCCGTCTCCCAACACCTGATGGGCCTCCTGCACAATAATAAACGCATCCGGGTCAGCCTGAACAACCAGCCGCTTCAGCTCGGCAAGCTGTTGCTTTTTTACCGCAGTCAGCACCACCCTCGTCTCCTCACCGGTATAAACACCCTGACCGTGCAGGTAGGTAGCGCCCCTTCCCAGTTCCTTCCCGATCACTTGCGCCACTTGGGCATGATGCTTGCTGATGATCAGTGCCACACGGGAATCGTCAAAGCGGTAAACCACCGCATCAATGATCTTTCCGGTGATATAGATCGTAATGCCGCTGTAGAGCGCACGGCTTATGTCCTGAAACACCAGGCCTGTGAGCACAGCGACCACTGCGTCAAAGCACATATTGATCATGCCGATGGGCACATCCTGCCAACGCAGCTTCAGCAGCCGCACCACGATATCCGAACCGCCGGTAGACGCCCCTGTTACAAACACGATACCCAAGCCTGTACCGCACAGCACACCGCCATAGATCGCACCGATCAGCGGCTCTGTTTCCGGCACTGGGATGGCAGTAAACAGGTCTATAAAACCGGCAAGAGAAACCATGCCGATCATAGATCCAAGCAGAAACCGCCTGCCGATCTTCACGCCGCCAATAGCAAACAAGGGTAGATTCGCGATTGCTGTGATCAGGCCCACAGTACCAAAGCCCAGCAGATGCACCAGTACCATAGCCAGACCCGTAAGGCCGCCTGCATTCAGCCCGTTGGGCTCTAGAAACAGATCAAAGCCCAGAGCAAACAGGGCGCTGCCCAGAACCAGCCGGGCAGCCCACAGCAAAAACCGGGTATGCTTATTCATATACGCCTCCGTCAAACATCAAAAGTGATCTGCTTATCCGGAGAATCCTCTTCCTTTAAAATCGCGCCTGCGCAAGGCAGTGCTCTGGTACGGTAACGGCTCTGATTGACGATACCGCTGTCCTCCAACCGCGCAGCAAAGCTCCGAGCCGCTTTTTTCTTCAGGCTCATGACAGACACACCGATGGTATTTCTGGTGGTCTTGGGCAGCAGCTGGGCTGTGGAAATGATCGCTGCCCGGCCATCGGTGGTGAACACAGCAACCTGGCAATCCTCCTGGAGGGCCATAGCCGTGCGCAGAGGACTTTTATCAGAGTAAGCACCTGTAAGCTTGCGGCGGTTGGTCTTGGTCTCATAGGCGCTCAGAGGCACCTTAGCCGCTTTGCCGTTTTCAAAGAAGAACAACACAAAGCCCTTGTAGTCCCCCGGCAGAAGGACCTGTGTCACATTTTCACCCGGCTCCATACCCAGCTTCTGGGGCAGATAATCACCCAGCTGTGAGGCCTTGCCATCCTCAAAGTCAGACAATCTGGATTTATAGCACTGGAATTTGTCTGTAAACACCAGGATCTCGCTGCGGTTGGAGCACTCCCAGGTATAGGCCAGGCTGTCACCTTCCTTAAACTTTTGCTCACCGGACATTCTCAGGCTGGCCTGTGTGATCTTCTTCAAGTAGCCACCCTTGGAAATGAACAATGTCACCGGATAGTCCGGCACTTGCTCGATCTCCTCTTCGGGCTGTGCCTCATCAATATTGTAAAGGATCTCCGTTTTTCTGGGTTTCCCATACTTTTCAGCCACATTTTTCAGTTCCTTCTTAATAACGCCCTTGATCTTGCGGCTGCTGTTCAGGGTATCCCGAAGCTCAGCGATCTCCCGCTCCAGCTCGTCGATAGCCTTTGTTTGCCTCAGGATGTACTCTTTGTTAATGTTGCGCAGCTTGATCTCCGCCACGAAATTGGCCTGGATCTCATCGATGCCGAAGCCGATCATCAGATTGGGAACAACTTCACTTTCCAGTTCCGTTTCCCGGATGATGGCAATGGCCTTGTCGATATCCAAAAGGATCCGCTCCAGACCCTTCAGCAAATGGAGTCGGTCCTCCTTCTTCTGGATCTGGAAATAGATGCGGCGGCGCACGCAATCCATACGCCAGGCAGTCCATTCCTCCAGGATCTCGCCTACGCCCAGCACTCTGGGCATACCGGCGATCAGGATGTTGAAATTACAGGCAAAGGTATCCTGCAGAGTTGTCATGCGGAACAGCTTCTGCATCAGCTTTTCGGGATCCACGCCCCGCTTCAGATCGATGGTCAGCTTCAAACCACCCAGATCTGTCTCATCACGCATATCGGTGATCTCTTTGATTTTGCCGTTCTTGATAAGCTCCGCCACCTTGTCCATGATCACTTCCGTAGCTGTGCTGTAGGGGATCTCGGTGATCTCGATCATATTCCCCTCTTTGACATACTGCCACTTGGCCCGAAGCTTAAAGCTGCCTCTGCCCGTAGAATAGATTTCCCTGGTTGCGGCATCATCATACAGAAGTTCTGCGCCGGTGGAGAAATCCGGACCGGGGAGGGTTTCCAGAATGTCATGCTCCGGATTGTCGATCAGAGCAATGGCGGTCTCGCAGACCTCCTTCAGGTTAAATGAGCAGATATTGCTGGCCATGCCCACGGCAATGCCCTGATTGGCAGATACCAGCACATTGGGGAAGGTGGTAGGCAGCAGAGTGGGCTCTTTCTTGGTAGAGTCATAGTTATCCACCATGTCCACAGTATCGCTGTCGATATCCTTGAAGAGCTCTGCGCAGATGGGATCCAGCTTAGCCTCGGTATAACGGGAGGCAGCATAAGCCATATCCCGGGAGTAGACCTTACCGAAGTTGCCCTTGGAATCCACAAAGGGATGCAGCAGCGTCTCGTTGCCCTTAGCAAGGCGCACCATGGTCTCATAAATGGCGGCATCTCCGTGGGGATTGAGCTGCATAGTCTGTCCAACAATATTGGCGGACTTGGTCCTGCCGCCGGTAAGCAAACCCATTTTGTACATGGTGTAAAGCAGTTTCCGGTGGGAGGGCTTGAAGCCGTCGATCTCCGGGATCGCCCGGGATACGATCACAGACATGGCATAGGGCATGTAGTTGATCTCCAGGGTCTCGGAGATGGCCTGCTCGGTAGTGGAGCCAACCAGCCCCATCACGCCGTCGGTGTTCACCTTTTTCTTATTGACTTCCTGTTCTTTCTTCTTTCTTGCCATAATTGGCTCCTTATCGTAGGGACCGATGCCCACATCGGCCCGCACAGTATTTTAAGAAATGTCCGCCAGCTCCAGATACTTGGGGCCGTTTTCTGCGATAAAATTCTTTCTTTCGTTCAAAGCATCGCCCAGAAGCACATCGAAATAGTGGGCGGTGCGTTCCGCGTCCTCGGGCATGACCTTGATGAGTCGGCGGGTCTCCGGGTTCATGGTAGTCATCCACATCATCTCCGGATCGTTCTCACCGAGGCCCTTGGAACGCTGAATGGAAACCTTCTTACCTTCCAGCTCCTTGAGGATCTTTGCCTTCTCTGCCTCATTGTAAGCAAACCAGGTCTTGTCCTTGCAGGTGATCTCAAAAAGCGGAGATTCGGCGATATACACATAGCCGTCCCGGATCAGAGTGGGGCAAAGCCGGTAGAGCATGGTCAGGATCAGGGTGCGGATCTGGAAGCCGTCCACATCCGCATCGGTACAGATGACCACCTTGCTCCAGCGCAGATTATCGATATCAAAGCTGGAAAGCTCCTTGGCCTTCTTGCCCTGGACCTCTACACCGCAGCCCAGGACCTTCATCAGGTCCGTGATGATGGGAGATGCGAAAATCTTATTGTAATCCGCCTTCAGGCAGTTGAGGATCTTACCCCGGACGGGCATGATGCCCTGGAATTCCGCGTCACGGGCAAACTTGACGCTGCCCAATGCGGAGTCACCCTCCACGATGTACAGTTCCCGGAGGTCCGTATCCTTGGTACGGCAGTCCACAAACTTCTGGACACGGTTGGCAATGTCAATGGAGCC
>JAGBSG010000083.1 GCA_017632035.1 Oscillospiraceae bacterium
ACGAAGCTTTTGACGAGCTGGTTACCAAGGCAGAAAAGCTGGTGGAGGGTCTGGGCTTCCATTTCCGTACCGTGAAGCTGGCTGCCGGCGACTGCTCCGCTTCCATGTCCCGCACCTATGATATCGAAATCCTGATCCCCTCCATGGATGGCTACAAGGAGGTCTCCTCCGTATCCAACGCACGGGATTATCAGGCACGCCGTGGCAATGTCCGCTATCGCCGTGCTGATGGCAAGATTGATTTTGTCCATTCTCTGAACGGCTCCGGCCTGGCTACCTCCCGGATTTTCCCGGCGCTGGTGGAGCAGAATCAGAGAGCGGACGGTTCCATCGTGGTTCCCGAAGTGCTGCGCAAATACCTGGGCGGCATTGAAGTGATTGAGAAAAAATAACCTGTGTAGGGGCGGATGACCACATCCGCCCGGGCCGAAGTGGTCTTCGGCCCCTACATAGTTATGAAACAATAAAATAGAAAGGAAAGATAAACATGAGCAAGAAAAACAAGAAGTCCCTGTGGAAGGAATTTACCGAGTTCGCCATTAAGGGCAACGCAATGGCGCTGGCTGTTGGTACTATCATCGGTACTGCCTTCTCCACCATCACCAAGAGCCTGACCAATGACCTGATTATGCCAGTTGTCAACATTTTCTTGGGTGGTGCAGATTTCAGCGAGGCGAAGATCGCCCTGCCCCGGATGCCCTGGGTTGAGCCTACTTACGAGACGGTTGTTAATGAGAGTGGCGCAGAGGTGGTTCAGGAAGTGCAGAACTACCTGACTTACGGCAACTTCATTTCCGCTGTTATCAATTTCCTCATTCTGGCTCTGGTGGTATTCTTCATCGTCAAGGGCCTGAACGCACTGTCTGAGATTGGTAAGAAGAAGGAAGAAGAGGCCGCTGCTGCTGAGCCTCCCGCACCTCCTGCTCCCTCCAAGGAAGAGGTACTGCTTGCTGAGATCCGCGACCTGCTGGCAAAGAAATAATAGATGTTCCACAGCAGCCGCTCCCACCCGGAGCGGCTGTTGTTTTGACGTTTTGAATTTCAGTTTATCGCTCGGCCTTAACCATATCTGTAGGGCGGGGTCATGTGTCAAGTGTAACATGGTATACACCAGTGTAAGGACATGGTATACAATTCACATCCTTGCTATGGAACGGTGGATCAACTGTCCGTCCTCGGTATCGAACTCCGCAATTTTGAAGTTTCGATAGCAGGCAACAAATGTTTCACCGTCAGGGCCAGGCCGAAATTCGATGTATTGGTCTATCATTGTTTCGCTCAGATACACCTGCCACTTATCGAACCGGACATAGCCCCAGCTGTTTACTTTGATCACATGATACTCCCCGCCGTATTCGTATTTCTCGATGGTTTCTCTGTATTGCCGTTGACTTGGCACATATACCTCACCCGGCCTTTTCATACCCAATGCTTCATGAGGGCGGATGTTGTTATACTTGTCACGCCAAGCGGAAAGCTTGTATTTGGCATCCTCAATATCAGCAATCGTTGTATGATTGAGCAATTCCTGCTTCATGGATCTATGGAATCTCTCGATCTTGCCCTGCGTCTGAGGATGCTTGATGCGGCCGTGGATCGGAAGAATATCCAGATCCATGAGCCACCGCTCAAATTGGGTGTATCCCTTTTTAAAGCCGGCAAATTGGGCTCCGTTGTCGGAAAGGATAGAATCCGGCAGACCAAACTCCCGAAAAGCGCCTGTAAATACAGGGATCACCACATTTGCCGTGCCCAAATGGGGCGCAACTCTAATGGCAAAGCGGGAATGGTCATCCATGATATCCAGAGGATAGCAGTAATTTCCATCAACCATACGGAACTCACCCTTGAAATCCGCTTGCCACATTTGGTTGCACAGTTCTTTTTCAAATCGGGTAAAGGGCTGCCGCTTCAGCGACTCTTCCTGGCTAATGCAGCCGTAACGGTTTAGGATATTGTTGACGGTCTTGGTACATGGGATATTTGTGTAACCCTCCGTCAGGAGAACATCCCGGATCGTTTTAGCGCCCCACCCCGGGTTGTCACCTCTTACCGCCAGGACGAGGAGCTCCACCTCCTCTGGTGTCCGGGAGGGGCTTGTGTGAGGCCGCCTGCTTCTGTCTGTCAGGGGTTGGCTCTCCCTGTAACGCTGCGCCCATTTAAGCCCGGTGCGGCGTGTGATGCCAAACTCTCGGCACAGCGCACTAAAGTTATTGCAGTACATGGCTGCTTGCGCAAATTCTCTTCTTTGGTCTTCCACAGTTCTACACTCCCACGGCATCTTGAACACTCCTTTTGTGTCTTTCTGGATGCCTCTATTCTACTGTAAAACTGTATACCATGTCATTGCACAGTTGTATACCATGTTACTACACTGTACATCTTGACCCTCCCTCAACATATTGATTTTTGAGCAGTAAATGCACCGCAGAATTGTGGGGTATCGGTAAATAACCAACATATTTCACCGCTTTGGGTTTAGGGAGGGTCAAGACCCTCCCCTACAGAATCGCAATTTATTCACAACCCGATAAACTGAAATGTGAAACGCACCGGCGGGGACTATGTAATTATGTAGAAAAAATTTGCAATATTTTTGTTGACTTTTTTGGAAAATGGCGTATAATAAATACCCGTATGGACATTTACAATTGTATCAAGTATGCGGAATCGGATCCTTTTTCCGGTATTCATGGCCATAAAGTGGTCGTCGGAGCCAAACAGCTGAAAAAAGCGCTGGTTACCGGCCGGGCCAATCGGGTATTTTTGGCGGAAAATGCAGATCCTGCCCTTACAGAACCCATTGAGGCTATGTGCCTCCAAAACCAAATACGATGCGCCTGGGTCCCGGATATGATGGATCTGGGCCGTGCCTGCGGTATCGATGTGGGCGCGGCGGCTGCGGCCGTGGTCGACTGATGCGATTCTATCGGGAAATCCCGTGGAATATATAACCCACCAAACGGTGAGAACAAAAGAAAGGAGAAAATAGATGCCTACTTTTAATCAGCTCGTTAAGAATGGCCGTAAGCAGGTCACCTACAAGTCCACCGCTCCTGCTCTGCAGAGAGGTCTGAACACTCTGGAGAACAAGGCTACTACTCTGCCTTCCCCCCAGAAGCGTGGTGTTTGCACTGCCGTTCGTACCACCACCCCCAAGAAGCCTAACTCCGCTCTGCGTAAGATCGCCCGTGTGCGTCTGACCAACGGTATGGAAGTTTCTGCTTATATCCCCGGTGTTGGCCATAACCTGCAGGAGCACTCCGTGGTTCTGATCCGCGGCGGTCGTGTCAAGGAC
>JAGBSG010000084.1 GCA_017632035.1 Oscillospiraceae bacterium
CGGAGCGTATGATGTGGGCTGTCAAGCTGCTGCAGGAGAACTTCAACAATGTTCCTCTGGCGCTGGATACTGCCAACATGAAGGCTATCGAGGCCGGTATCAAGGTCTACAACCGTACCAACGGCAAGCCCATCGTCAACTCTGCTGACGCCGGCTCCCGTATCGGCTACATCGACCTGGCTGCTGCCAACGATGCTATCTGTATCGCTCTGTGTTCCGCTGACGGTATCGCCAAGGACAACGAAGAGCGTATGATGCACTGCGACAACATGCTGGAGCGCGGCCTGAGCCTGGGTATGGAAGCTACCGACCTGTGGTTCGACCCCCTGTTCCTGGTTGTTAAGGGTATGCAGGACAAGCAGATGGAAGTCCTGGAGGCTATCAAGATGTTCTCCGAGAAGGGCCTGAAGTCCACCGGCGGTCTGTCCAATAACTCCAACGGCGCACCCAAGCATGTGCGTCCCATCATGGATGCCACCCTGGTCGCCATGTGCATGATGCAGGGCCTGACCTCCGCCATCGTCAACCCCAACGACCTGCGCCTGATGGAGACCATCAAGTCCTGCGACATCTTCAAGAACCACGTGCTGTACTCCGACAGCTACCTGGATCTGTAATTTCACTGCGCACCCCATGCCCCCCCCTTGCCTAAAGGGGGGTGGCTGCGAAGCAGCCGGGGGGATTCCATACCGCATATCCCCGCACTTCATGGCTGGGAGGGAACACTCCCTCCCAGCCATTTTGCTTTTTCACCTATAGTACATGTCATCCTGAGCAAGCGCCTCCTCATCCTTCCTCTGTCATCCTGAGCGAAGCGCGTAGCGCGTAGTCGAAGGATCCGCCCCCTATAACCCTGTATATTCTGCCTGACCGGCTGGACGCCACCGTCAAGGAGGGGCCAATTGAGGCACATTGGCCCAAATTATCCCCGAAAGGAACACCAAACCATGAAAGTCACCTTCCAAATCGAAAATGCCGGCCCGGTGATCATCGACGCCAACCCCGGCGACAATCTGCTGGAGCTGGCCAGAAGGGCCAATGTGGCCATTGACGCCCCCTGCTCCGGCAACGGCTCCTGCGGCAAATGCCGCGTGAAACTGCTGGAGGGCCAGCTGGACACCATTCCCTCCCGGCACATCTCTGACGAAGAATTTTCCGAGGGCTGGCGGCTCTCCTGCAACTGCAAGGTTGTAGGGGATGTAACCGTCCTCGTACCCGATATCGCCTCTGCCTACCAGTCCCGGATGAAGACCGCGGACCTAAGCTCCCCCCAGGAGGTAGCCATTTTCACCGCCTGTCAGGACTCCCTGAAGGAGGCGGGCATCGCTTTTACCAACAGCTGCCGTGCCGTCACCGTCACCGTGGCTGAGCCCACTCTGGACGATACCATGCCCGATAACGAGCGGCTGACCTGGGCGCTGCAGGAGGCCCTGGGGGTGGACAAGGTCCGTATTCCCTATACCGTCATGACCCGGCTGGCCTCCACCCTCCGGGAAAACGGCTTCACCGTCTGCGTTAAGGGCATGGTAGAGGACGACATCTTCACCTGCATGGACATCTGCGCTCCCGACGATAGGAAGATCGTAGGCTGCGCCATCGATATCGGCACCACCACCGTGACCATGGTGCTGTGCGACCTGGAAACCGGCGAGCTGCTGGCCAAGGGCTCTTCCGGCAACGGCCAGATCCGCTACGGTGCGGATGTGATCAACCGCATCATCGAGTCAAGTCGCACCGGCGGCAGAAAGAAGCTTCAGGATGCCATCGTCAAGGAGACCCTGACCCCCATCATCGCCAATTTGTGCAAGACCGCCGGGATCAGCGCCCGCAGCATCCTGCGGCTGTGCATCGGTGCCAATACCACCATGAACCACCTGCTTTTGGGCGTGGATGCCGACCCGGTGCGCATGGAGCCCTACATCCCCAGCTTCTTCTCTTGGGAAGGGCTGACGGCCCAGGACCTGAAGCTGCCTGCCAACCCCTTGGCCCCCATTCTCATCGCCCCCAATATCGGCTCTTATGTAGGCGGCGACATCACCGCCGGCACTCTGGCCGCAGGGCTGTGGAACTGCGACGAAATGCGCCTGTTCATCGACCTGGGCACCAACGGCGAGCTGGTCTTCGGCAACCGGGATTTTCTCATGAGCTGCGCCTGCTCTGCCGGTCCTGCCTTTGAGGGCGGCGACATTTCCTGCGGCATGCGTGCCACCGACGGCGCCATCGAAGCCGCCACCATCGACGCCGATACCATGGAGCCGTCCTTCACCGTCATCGGTGAGCCGGGTCAAAAGGTGGTGGGCATCTGCGGCAGCGGCATCATCGATATCATCTCCGAGTTGTTCCGCACCGGCATCATCAACGCCCGGGGCTTGTTCGCCCGGGAGGGCAGCCGGGTCAAGCGGGATCAGCACGGCATGGGCCGCTATGTGCTGGCAGCGCCTGAGGAATCGGAAACCGGCAGGGAAGTGGCCATCAACGAGGTGGATATCGACAATTTCATCCGTGCCAAGGGCGCTATCTTCTCCGCCATCGAGACCCTCTTAAACTCCGTGGATATGACCGTGGACATGATCGATACGGTCTATGTAGCCGGCGGCATCGGCTCGGGCATTAATATGAAAAACGCCGTAAATATCGGCATGTTCCCGGATGTGGAGCTGGAAAAGTTCCAATATATCGGAAATTCCTCTCTCACCGGCGCTTACGCAATGACCGTCAGCGACCAGGCTGCCGCCAAATGCACCGAGGTGGCGGCGAACATGACCTACCTGGAGCTTTCCACCTACCCGGGCTATATGGACAGCTTCGTGGCCGCCTGCTTCCTGCCCCATACCAACGCAGGCCTGTTCCCCAACTGTAATCGGTTTTGATTCAGCTTTCCCCAAGCCCCCTTGTTAAAGGGGTGGCCCGACTTCCGTACCCTCCAAGCCCCCCTTGCCTAAAGGGGGGTGGCCCGACTTCCGTACCCTCCAAGCCCCCCTTGCCTACAGGGGGGCGGCCCGACTTCCGTACCCTCC
>JAGBSG010000085.1 GCA_017632035.1 Oscillospiraceae bacterium
CGCAAGGCTTCCGGAGCAGATACCCACCCGCCGAGGATCGGCAACCGTTACCGTTCTTCCCATAGCATCTGTAAAGGTGATGCCGGTGCTGTCCTCCGGTGCGCTCGCAGCACATCCGGACAGAATCACACATACCAATAACAACGCGATTAATCTTCGTTTCATATATCGTCCTCACTTATATTTGGTGATTTCATCATAATGGAGAAAAATCCCGGTTGATGTGATAGTTGCAACATCAATCGGGATTTCGCTTTTTTATAATCGATACAGATCAACTGAAACAAACCAACCCAAAATAAACAGGAGGAAGATCATTATGGGATTCCATGTCGATGCAACGCAGTTCGACTCATGGCTCACCGAACAGAAGAAACACTATGACATCTATGCCCCCACGTGCTTTGCTGGAGGCAACACCTTTTCTGATGTGGATTGCATCCGTTACGGAAAGGTCAGTAGCATTTCGGAGATCGTCTTTGACCGAAAGTCCGAATACTCTTTCAAGGAAGTCCTTACTCCCATTTCCCAAACACTATTTTTCTTTACCGAGAATGACCAAAAGGAAGCGGATCCCCCTAAGAAGGGTGCTATCATTTTCCTGCGCAGCTGTGATCTTCACGCATTGAAGCGGCTGGATGATATGTACTTAAGGAACGGACCGGAAGATCATTATTACAAGCGGATCCGGGACAATATCAAGATTGTGCTGATCGGCTGCCAGCATTCCTTTGAAAGCTGCTTCTGTGTCAGCATGGGCACCAACATTTCCGAAAACTATGATATGAGCATCAATGTTGGTGACAGTACCTATGAGCTGAACTGTAAGGATGCTGAATGGAACCAGTTCTTCCTGGATTTGGGCGCAGCGCGGCATCTGGTGGTGCCTGATCAGGTACATGAGAACCCGGTCAAAGTTCACATTCCGGAAAACCTCACCCCCGATGTAGCCCGTTCCTCCATGTGGGAGCAGTATAACAAGCGGTGCATTAACTGCGGTAGATGCAATTTCGCTTGCCCCAGCTGCACCTGCTTTACTATGCAGGACATCCATTATTCTGATAATGCAAAGGTCGGTGAACGCAGAAGAGTTTGGGCCTCCTGCATGGTTGATAAATTCACCGATGTGGCAGGCGGTGGCAGCTACCGAAAGAAAAACGGCGAACGGATGCGGTTCAAGGTCCTTCACAAAGTATATAGCCATAAAAAGCGCCATGGTTGCCATATGTGCGTTGGCTGCGGTCGATGCGATGATATTTGTCCGGAATACATCTCTTTCTCCCACTGTGTAAATCAGTTGGAGGATGCCATGAAGGAGGTAAGCACTTAATGGTTCGAAACGACTACATTCCTTTTCCTTCCAAGATCCTGGAAGTGATCAAACATACAGAGATTGAGTACACCTTCCGCATGGCTTTCCGGGGAGATGTAAAACCGGGTCAGTTCTTCGAGGTGTCCATCCCCAAGTACGGTGAGGCTCCCATTTCTGTCAGCGGTATCGGTGATGACTTTGTAGACCTGACCATCCGCCGGGTGGGTAAGGTCACCAATGAAGTTTTTGAGCATTATGTAGGCGATACCCTTCTGATGCGTGGCCCCTATGGCAATGGTTTTGATGTAGAGAACTACAAGGGCAAGGAACTGGTCATTATCGCCGGTGGCACCGGTGTTTCTCCTGTTCGAGGTGTGATCTCTTACTTTGCCGACCACGAAAGTGAGCGTAAGGACATGACCTTGATTGCCGGTTTCAAGTCTGTAAATGATATTCTGTTCAAGGCTGATTTCTCTTACTGGCGGGAGAAAATGAATGTAATTTTGACCCTGGACAGTGGCGAGGAAACCGAGCAGCACAAAATTGGTTTGGTTACCAAATACATTCCGGATCTTAATCTGATAGATGTTACTGCTGCAGTTGCCGTTGTGGTTGGACCTCCTGCCATGATGCGTTTCTCTGTGAATGGATTGTTGGAGCGTGGCTTTAAAGAAGAAAATATTTGGGTTTCCCATGAACGAAAAATGTGCTGTGGTCTTGGTAAATGCGGTCACTGCAGAATAAATGATACCTATATCTGTCTGGATGGCCCGGTATTTAATTACACTGTCGGCAAGACGTTGATCGATTGAGGAGGGATACCATGGATACAAATACCGCAAAACTTAAGAAAAATGCCTTCCGCGTGACGAAGGAGCGAGGCTTGACCGCATCCCGTGTCCGTGTTCCCGGCGGACACCTGGAAGCAAAATATTTGGGTGTGCTGCAGCACATCGCAGAGGAATACGGTAACGGCACTGTACACATCACCAGCCGTCAGGGATTTGAGATCCCCGGCATTCCCTTTGAGAAGATGGATGAGGTGAACGCCGCACTGCAGAGCATCATCGATGGCCTGGAAATCAACCAGGAGACAGAAAACGAAGGCTATCCCGCTGCAGGCACCAGAAATATCACTGCCTGTATCGGCAACCGAGTTTGCCCATATGCCTGCTACGATACCACTGCCCTGGCTAAGCGGATTGAGAAGGCAGTGTTCCCCAATGATTTGCATTTTAAGATTGCCGTCACCGGTTGCCCCAATGACTGCGGCAAGGTGCGTATGCACGACTTTGGTATTATGGGCATGACCGAGCCTCAGCTGGAAGCTGATCGCTGCATCAGCTGCGGTGCCTGCGTCAAGAAGTGTGAGAAAAAGTCTGTAGGCGCACTGACCATGCAGAACTACCGTCCCATCCGGGATGCCCAGAAGTGCATCGGCTGCGGCGAGTGCGTCATCAACTGCCCCAACCGGGCATGGACCCGCAGTGAGCAGAAGTATTACCGTCTGACTTTGCTGGGCAGAACCGGTAAGAAGAATCCCCGTATGGGCGAGGACTTCATCAAGTGGGTCGATGAGGACAGCATTATCAAGATCATTCTGAACACCTACGATTATGTGAAGGAGTACATTGATCCCAATGCTCCCGGCGGCAAGGAACACATCGGCTACATTGTGGATCGCACCGGCTTTGAGGAATTCAAGCGGTGGGCGCTGAAGGATGTGGTGCTGCCCGAAAAGGCAGAGGTCATGACCCCCGTATACTGGAAGGGTATCAAGTATTAAGGAGGGGTCGTTATGCTGGAAGGATGCCAGGGAAAACCCCG
>JAGBSG010000086.1 GCA_017632035.1 Oscillospiraceae bacterium
AGCGGAACATTTTCTGACGAATCTTCTCAAGTCCACCAATAAAAATGCCACCCCAAGGGGTGGTATTTTTATTGGTATGGTCTTCACGCAGAGGAGATTCGAACCATCCAAATGCGGCGCGGGTGAGCGCCGCCCGCTGCGGCTGGACGCAGCGGAACATTTTCTGACGAATCTCCTCAAGTCCACCCAAAAAATCGGCAGGCTTCATAAGAAGCTTGCCGATTGGTTTTTTGAATATTAGCCTGCCGGGTATGAATACATTTGATGTGGGCACAGGGATTTTCTATATCCAAGATGCGGTGCAATTTCCGACAAAATGCAAAAAATTGTATGGACAATTGATACTGGTAGTGTTATTATAAGTAGGTAAAGTCTTCCGACTTGTGGAAGCCCTTGGAAACAGAAAGGAGAAATATTCTATGAATGCTTATGTACAGAAAGTCATTGAGGATGTAAAGAAGAAGCACGGCAATGAACCTGAGTTTGTTCAGACCGTTGAGGAGGTGCTGTCTTCCGTATCTCCCCTGATCGATAAGCACCCCGAGTATGAGAAGGCTGATCTGCTGGGCCGGATGGTCGAGCCTGAGCGTATGTTTACCTTCCGGGTCGTCTGGACCGACGATAACGGCCAGACCCATACCAATATCGGCTACCGCTGCCAGTTCAACGGCGCCATCGGCCCTTATAAGGGCGGCATTCGCTTCCAGCCCAATGTAAATCCCAGCATTATGAAGTTCCTGGGGTTTGAGCAGACCTTTAAGAACAGCCTGACGGGCCTGCCTATGGGCGGCGCTAAGGGTGGCTCTGACTTTGATCCCACCGGCAAGTCCGATGCCGAGATCATGCGCTTCTGCCAGAGCTTTATGGACGCTCTGTACCGCTATATCGGACCCGACATCGATGTGCCTGCCGGCGATATGGGCGTAGGCGGCCGTGAGATCGGCTACATGTTCGGCCAGTACCGCCGCTTGAAGGGCGTGTGGGAGAACGGTGTATTTACCGGTAAGGGCCTGAGCTACGGCGGTTCTCTGATTCGTCCTGAGGCCACCGGCTATGGTGCTATGTACTACCTGCAGGAGGTGCTGAAGCACGAGGGTGAGAGCATCGAGGGCAAGACTATTGCCATTTCCGGCTTTGGCAATGTGGCCTGGGGCATCTGTAAAAAGGCATTGCAGCTGGGTGCCAAGGTCGTGACACTGTCCGGCCCTGACGGCTATATTTATGATCCCGAGGGTGTTTCCTCCAGCGAGGAAAAGGTCGATTATATGCTGCAGATGCGCAACTCCGGCCGCAACCGTGTGCAGGACTATGCGGATAAGTTTGGCGTGCAGTTCTTCCCCGGCGAGAAGCCCTGGGGTGTTAAGGCCGATGTGATCATGCCCTCCGCTATGCAGAACGATGTACATATGGAATCTGCCAAGAAGATCGCTGCCAACGGCGTGAAGTACTACATCGAGGTTGCCAATATGCCTACCACCAATGATGCCCTGTTCTACTTGATGGAGCAGCCCGGCATGATCGTTGCGCCCTCCAAGGCTGTCAACGCCGGTGGTGTCGGTGTATCCGGTCTGGAAATGTCTCAGAACTCCGAGCGCCTGGTATGGACCGCCGAGGAGGTCGACGAGCAGCTGCATAAGATGATGGTCAACATCCACAAGGTGTCCGCTGAGGCAGCTGAGGAGTACGGCCTGGGCTACAACCTGGTGGCCGGTGCTAATCTGGCCGGCTTTAAGAAGGTCGCTGAGGCTATGATGGCCCAGGGTATCTTCTAAGGTACATATACGGATAGCTAAAACAACAAGCTCCCCCTGCACAGAATCCTGTGCAGGGGGAGCCTTTTTAGATTCTTCGTAGGCTCAGAATGACAAACAACAGTGTCATCCTGAGGCGCGCGAGCAACGAAGGATCTAAGACCGCCGGTTTCTAAAACATCATAATGATATAGTAAGTCTCCGGTAGGGGTGTACCGGAGACTTTCATTATGCTGTGGGGTCAAAATTGACAATGATGCTCTTTTTGGTCAGGAAGCTTACATCCTTGACCTTGGTTCCGTAAACATTGACCGTCACCAACAGGGGGCAGCTGTCCAGGGGCTCCAGAGAGCGCAGGCCGTCGTTATAGTCCATGTAAACGTTGTTCAGCCGGGGCAGATCGGACAGGGGGCTCAGGCTGGTGATCTTGTTGTTGGAGCCGTCAACGGTGATCAGGGAGCATTCCTTGGAGAAGGCAGGCAGGGCTGTGACCTGATTGTGGGAGAAATTCAGCACCGACAGTGCAGCAAGTGTATTCAGTGAGGAGATGTCCGTCAGGGCGTTGTTGGAAAGGTTCAGGTCGCTGAGCTTTGTACAGACAGCCAGACTGCTTACATCCACGATGCTGTTGTAGGACACATCCAGCTGGGTCAGCAGTGCCAGATTACCCAGACTGATGGATGTCAGCTGGTTATGGGAGGCATTCAGGGAGGTCAGCGCGGTGAGTGTGCTGATGGAGTCCAGATTGCTCAGAGAGTTGTAGGAGACATCCAGCTGGGTCAGAGCCGACAGAGCGCTCAGGGAAGAAAGATCGGTCAGAGCGTTGCTGCTGAGGTTCAGCTGTTTCAAAGCGGTCATGGAGGACAGAGCGCTGATGTTGCGCACGGTGTTGTTGGAAAGGTCCAGCTCTTCCAGATTTGTCAGGCCGCTGAGAGTCGTGATGCTGGAAACGCCGCAGCCGGTGAGGGTCAGCTTTCTCAGATTGGTCAGCTTGCCGATGGCGGTGAGCTCTTCCTCGTTCAGCCGGCAGCCGGAAAGCTCCAGAGTTTCCAGCGCTGTGAGCTTGGAAAGCACACTTAGGTCCAGATCTTCCGTTGCAGTGACGGACAGGCTGCGAAGATAAGGCAGCAGGGCCAGATCTGCGTAGGATTTGGCGTCGGCAGGCATGGTGAACTCGGTAATATCCCACAGCTCGTCTGTGTAGAGCACCTTGGAAGAGCCCACCTGCAGAGCTTCCCGCAGGGCCGCTTCCACAGCCGGGTCTTTGAAGGTGGCCGGTTCAATAACACCGCCAATGGTAAAGCCGAAAGTGCTGCAGGTGCTGACCAGCTGATCGCTGCCGACGGCAATGGCGTATATCAAGGTTTCTCCACCGGGCAGGGTGATGGGGCTTGTGTACCGGCCTGTTTCTGTGCTGGGGTATGCTCCGTCAGTGGAAACATACAGCACGCCGCCGGTAGAGCTGATCTCAACGGTGATGTACTGGCTGTAGTAGCCCGGTTCCGGGGAGATCTTCGGGGCGCTGGGGCGCTTGGCGTCCAGCTGGGCCTTGATCGCTGGGTCGGAGATGGTGTCCAGCATGGTCACTGCATCCAACAGCTTGTCCTGCTCCACATAGGTGGCGCACAAAGCGGTGTAAAGCTCTGCGGAACGGTTTTCGGCGATGGCCTTGGAGAGGGTATATTCAGCTTTGGTATAGTTGCCTGCGGCCCGGTAATTCTCAGCCAGCTCGATGGCAACGGACGCGTCGCCGCTGGACTGGTGATAGGCCATATCATACAGCCATGCAGCTGCCTTGTGGTTGCCGGATTGCTCAAAGACACGGGCCTGCTGCAAAATCAGGTCTTTGGTAAAGGCTCGGTCGTATACCAGCAGATACCAGAGGCTGCAGCCGATGACCGCAAGGGCAAGCAGAACCGGAATGATCACGCGAAGGGCTCGTTTCATAGGGGCTCGACCTCTCAATTTGTTATCATTTTGTAATTATACTGCCGTGGGCAGGATATGTCAAGGTCTGCCGGGGAAATGGAAACCCTTACCGGCAGATTCCAACGGATTGCGCAAAGAGATGACTTTACAATAGAGCCAGGAGGTAATGCTTATGAAACAGATTTGGAAAGATATCGGCTTCGCGGTGCTGCTGGGAGTGGTGATGCCGTGGCTTATTTTGGGCATTGGCGCGGCATCGATCCGAAGCGCGGCAGGGCAGCCTGCCGAACACACGGAGCCTAGTTCTGCCATTCAGACAAGGTCTGTGAATGTGCTTCAGAACGGGCGTGTTCGAGGGATAGAGCTTTCTGAGTATTTGGCCGGGGTGCTGCTGTGTGAGCTGCCGGGTGATTTTACCATGGAGGCAAAAAAGGCCCAGGCTGTGGTGGCCAGAACATATACACTGCGTACTGTAGAAAAGAAGGACAAGCACCCGGGCAACGCGATCTGCACGGACCCGGCCTGCTGCCAGGGTTACACAGCACCGGAGCAATACCGGGCTGAGGGCGGCAGCGCAGAAGCTGTGGAGCAGGCCCGGCAGGCTGTTGCGCTGACTGAGGGCCTTGTGCTGATGTACGGCGGCGAAATGATTGATGCGACCTATTTTTCCTGCTCCGGCGGCCACACAGAGGATGCTGTAGCGGTATGGGGCGCGGATGTTCCCTATCTGCAGGCTGTCAGCAGTCCGGGGGAGGAGGCTGCGGCCCATTATACGGATTCGGTGACCTTCACCTCGGCGCAGTTTCAGCAGGCCCTGGGTGTTCGTCTTTCCGGCAAGCCGGCTACCTGGATGGGGACTGTGACCCGCACAGAAGGCGGTGGCGTGGACACAATGGTGATCGGCGGTACGGTCTATCAGGGTACGACACTGCGCAGCCTTTTGGGACTGCGCTCCACGGCCTTTACCATGACCGCCGCCGGAGACAATATTACAGTGACCACAAAAGGCTTTGGCCACCGGGTGGGCATGAGCCAGTACGGTGCTCAGGCTATGTCTCTTGCGGGAAACAGCTATGAGCAGATCCTGACCCACTACTATACCGGTACAGAGCTGACCTGCATAACGCTGACTGCCGATTGACAAAGGGGGGAATTTCCGTTAAAATAGGGGAAATGTGCTGAAAGGAGGGGTTGCTGTGCCTATTCGCATCCCCAATGATCTGCCCGCTGCCGGTATTTTGCAGCAGGAAAATATTTTCGTGATGTCCCAGAACCGGGCTATGACCCAGGATATCCGCCCCTTGGAGATCGTCCTGCTGAACCTGATGCCTACCAAGGTTGCTACGGAGACCCAGCTGACCCGGCTTCTTGGCAATACGCCCCTGCAGGTCCACCTGGAGCTGATGCATATGTCCACTCATCAGTCCAAAAATACTTCTCAGGAGCATTTGCTGGCCTTTTACAAGAGCTTTGATGAGCTGAAGCATCGTAAATTCGACGGTATGGTCATCACCGGCGCGCCGGTGGAGAATCTTCCTTTTGAGGATGTGGACTACTGGCAGGAGCTGTGCCAGATCATGGAGTGGACCAAGACCAATGTTCATTCCACCTTCCATATCTGCTGGGGCGCCCAGGCCGGACTGTACTACCACTACGGCGTACCCAAGCAGCAGCTGAGTAAGAAGCTTTTCGGCGTGTTTGCCCATCAGGCCGACTATAAGCGAGCCATTCTGCTTCGGGGCTTTGACGATACCTTCTGGGTGCCCCATTCCCGGCATACGACCTTCCGCCGTGAGGATGTGGAGGCTGTACCCGGCCTGAAGATCCTGGCTTCCTCCGAGCAGGCAGGTGTCTACGCGGTCATGAGCGATCAGGGCCGGCAGATCTTTGTTACCGGCCATTCCGAGTACGATGCGGATACCCTGCGCACGGAGTACCTGCGGGATAAAAATCTGGGCCTGCCCATCGATGTGCCCCAGAATTATTTCCCCGGTGACGACGATACCAAGGACCCGATCGTCCGCTGGAGAGCCCATGCGAACCTGCTGTTCTCCAACTGGCTCAACTACTTCGTCTACCAGACAACACCTTACGATATTATGACCATTGGCAAATAAGATCTCCGGGAGATGTGTGCTGCACGCCTCCCGGAATTTTTATTGCATACGAAGCTATATACTGGTATAATTAAGGTGAGAATTTAACGGAGGAGGTGCCTGATTTGGAACTTACCATTGATGGACACAAGATAGAAGCCCAGCCGGAGCAGACCCTGCTGGAGCTTGTAAAGCAGCTGGGGCTGGATGAGCCGTCTCTGGAGCGCAGGCCCTTGGCTGCCAGGATCGCCGGTGAGGTGTTTAACCTGAACTATGTGCCGGTCCGTGCCAGTGATCTTGCTGCCGACAGGCCCTCTGTGCGCCGGGCTATGGCAGCCTCCGGCGGTCAGGTGCACCTGCTGCGCTACACCGATCCTGTGGGCAGGGAGGTCTATACCCGGACAGCCCAGTTTGTGCTGTTTTTGGCATTGCGCCAGCTTTGGCCACAGGCCAGGGCAAAGATGAACTGCACTCTGGGCGCCGGTGTCTATATCCAGGTGGAGGGCTCGGAGGACTTTTGCGTGGAGGCCCTGAAGCGTAAGGTCAGGGAATTGGCAGCGCAGGATATTCCGCTGCTGCGGCGCAGGCTTTCCACCCGGGAGTCTGCCAGGCGCTTTCTGGACCAGGGGCAGACGGATAAGGGACGGCTGCTGAGCTGGTATCCCAGGGAGCATTTCGATGTCTACTGCCACGAGGAATTTGCTGATTTCTATTACGGTGAGCTTGCGCCCTCCACAGCCTATCTGCAGGTGTGGGACATTCTGGCGGCGGACGGCGGCTTTATATTCCTGCATCCCGATGAAGCCCAGCCGGACAGGGTAGCTCCATACACGGCTATGCCCAATTTCTTTTCGGTGTTCAGCGAGGGAGAGCGGTGGGGCGAGCTGATGGAATGCGAAACTGTGGCAGATCTGAATGAGCTTGTACGCTCCGGGCGTATCCGGGAGCTGATCCGTGTCAACGAGGCCCTGCATGAAAAGCGCTACGCACAGATCGCTGATTTGGTATGTCAGCGTGGAGCAAAGGCTGTTATGCTGGCCGGACCCAGCTCCTCCGGCAAAACGACCTCAGCGAACCGGTTGGCGACCCAGCTTCGTGTCCACGGTAAAAAGCCGGTGCTAATGAGCCTGGATGACTATTATGCAGACCGGGATACGATCCTACCCGGCCCAGACGGGAAGCTCGACTTTGAGCATATCAACACCATCGATACGGATCTGTTTAAGGCCCATCTGGAGCAGCTGCTCTCGGGGCAGACGGTGGAGATCCCCAGCTTTAATTTCAAAAAGGGAAGGCGGGAATGGATCGGGCACACTTTGTGGCTGCATACGGATACGGTGGTCATCGTAGAGGGTCTTCACGCGCTGAATCCGGTGCTCCTGCCGGAAAGCCTGCCCAGGGAGCTGATCTTCCGGCTCTATGTAAGCCCCCTGATTCCTCTGAATCTGGACGACCACAACCGTATCCCCACCAGCTATCTGCGGCTGCTTCGCCGGACGGTCCGGGACTATGAAAATCGGGGTTCTTCCGTCCAGAACACCCTTTCCATGTGGGACAGCGTCCGCAGGGGAGAAAAGCGCTGGATTTTTCCCTATCAGGAGCACGCCGATGTGATCTTCAACAGCTCTACACTCTACGAGCTGGCGGTGCTGAAAAAGCACATCTATCCGCTGCTGAAGGCGGTGCAGCCTGAGGATGCCTATTACGACGAGGTAAGGGTCATGGTGTCCATTTTGGACTTTGTATTGGAGGCCGATGTGGACGATGAGATCCCACCCACCAGCCTCGTCCGGGAATTCATCGGCGGCAACAGCTTTTATCGATAGGAACCGACAAGAATGCACTTGCGTGAATCATAAATAGATGTTATAATATCACCAAATATGCGTTAGAATTGTTTGGAGAATCGCTATGGCTGAACCGCAGTACCGTCTGGAGGGCATCGTCCGTACCCGCAACGAGGGTATGGAGGATTTTGAAGGCCCTCTGGATGTTATCTTCCTGCTGCTGAGCAAAAACAAAATAGAGATCCAGGATGTATCCATTACGGCAATTCTGGAGCAGTACCTGGCCTATCTGGACGAAATGAAGCGGCTGGATATGGAGATCGCCAGTGAGTTTATCACCATGGCCAGCCACTTGATGCTCATTAAGACCAAGATGCTGCTTTCCGCGGCGGAGCAGGCTGAGGCCCAAAGCGAGCTGGACCTGCTGCGCCAGTCCTTGATCGAGCGCCAGCGCAAGGAGGCCATTGAGCAGATCCGCATGGCGGTATCGGTACTGGAGCCCAGGAACGAGATCGGCCGATGCATCTTTGCCAAAGACCCCGAGCCTTTGCGTAAGGAGCGTACCTACACCTACCGCCACACCCTGGAGGATATGCTCCGGGCACTGGACGAGATCGCTGAGCGCAGCAACCGCAGGCTGCCGCCGCCTACGGTAAACTTCAAGGGCATTGTGGGCAAGGAGCCCTACCCGGTGAGCAAAAAGGCGGCTCAGGTCCTGCGCACCCTGATCATGCGGGGCGTAGAGCGGCTGAAGAATCTATTCAAGGGAAATAAGAGCCGGTCGGAGATCGTTGCGACCTTTATCGCCATATTGGACCTGTGCAAGACAGGCTCTGCTACCCTGGAAGACGATAACACCGGCGAGAACCCCAATGTCCGGTTGATCAAAACACCTGATGAGAGGAAGGAGGATGGCTATGGAGCTAACTGAATTGCAGCGCGGCATCGAGGCCATCCTGTTTGCTGCCGGTGAACCGGTGGAGGTCAGCCGTCTGGCAATGGCTCTGGAGGCCGATCCCCAGCAGATCACCACTGCTGCCGACACACTGGCGGACGCCTGGGCCTTTGAGAGAAAGGGAATCCGCATTATTCGGCTGGAGAAGGCGTACCAGATGGTATCCTCCGGTGAAATGGCGGACTATGTGACCAAGGCCCTGGAGACCCGAAAGCCGCCCAAGCTTTCTGCTTCCCAGCTGGAGGCTCTGACCATCGTTGCCTATTACCAGCCGGCTACTAAAGCCATGGTGGAGCAGATTCGGGGTGTGGACAGCGCCTATTCCATCGGCGCGCTGCTCAATAAAAAGCTGATCGAGGAGGCAGGCCGGCTCAATGTGCCGGGCCGCCCCATCCTTTATAAGACTACGCCTGATTTCCTTCGGACCTTTGGTTTAAGCTCCCTGGAAGAACTGCCACCCGTTGACCGGGTCACATTCGGTGAGATCGTGGAGCAGGTAGCCATTGAGGAGCCTGCGAAGGAGGAAGTCTGATGGGCCTGATGGGTTGGCTGATCGCGGCCGGTGCTGTGACACTGCTGGCGGTGCTGCCCCTTGGTGTCAGCGCGGTCTATGACAGCAACGGTCCTGTGGTCCGTATCATCGCAGGCCCGTTGAAGCTGCAGGTGTTTCCGGGCAATGGCAAGCCCAAAAAGGATAAGAAGAAGCCGAAAGCGGCTAAGTCTACGAATAAAACAGACCAAAAGCCGGCCCAGAAAAAGTCCGGCGGACCGGTAACGGATTTTCTGCCCCTTGTCAAGGTGGGCCTGGACTTTTTGGGGGACTTCCGCCGCAAGCTCCGGGTAAACCGGCTGGAAATGAATCTGATCCTTGCCGGCGACGATCCCTGTGACCTGGCTACCAACTATGGCAGAGCCTGGACAGCTCTTGGCAATTTGTGGCCTCAGCTGGAGCGGTGCTTTGTTATTAAAAAGCGCAATGTGCAGATCCAGTGTGACTTTGAAAACGATCAGACCCTGGTCACAGCAAGGCTGGATCTGACAATTACCCTTGGCCGATTGCTCGCCCTTGTGGTACGCTACGGCATCCGGGCAGTCAAGGAATTTCTTAACATTCAGAAAAAACGAAAAGGCGGTGCGACGATATGAGCAACTCTCTTCCCAACATGCTGGAAAACACCATTGCGAAGATCCGTGACATGGTGGATGTCAATTCTGTGGTAGGCGACCCCATCACCACCCCTGACGGTGTGACCATCATCCCTATCTCCAAGGTCAGTGTGGGCTTTGGCGGCGGCGGTTCTGACTTCGTCTCCAAGAATGTGAACAAGCAGGAAAATCCCTTTGGCGGCGGTGCCGGCGGCGGTGTGAAGATCTCGCCCATCGCTTTCCTCATTGTGAAGGACGGCTCTGTGCGGATGCTGCCTGTGGCAGCCCCTGCCAACACCACCGCGGACAGAGTGGTGGAGATGGTTCCCGATGTTCTGGACAAGGTTGCCGCCTTCATTGACTCTCACACAGCCAAGAAGGAGCACTAAGAAACCCTTCCGGGATTATGTATAAATTTTCAAGCCCTGCGCATCCTTGCTATAGGGTGAGGAATATGAGTAAAAAGATTTTTGGGGCGGTGGCTGGGTTCCTGGCTGCCGCCTTGCTTATGGCAGCACCAGTCGGGGCACTCTCTGCCGAAAAAGCGGTCCTTCTGGATGCCGGCACCGGAAGGGTTCTCTATGAAAAGAATGCCGACGAACGAAGCCTGATCGCCAGCACCACCAAGATCATGACGGCTTTGGTGGTCTGCGAGCAGTGCAATGTGCTGGATAGGATGCGTATTCCCAAGGAAGCGGTGGGCATCGAGGGTTCATCGATGTATTTGAAAGAGGGCGAGGTCCTGACGATCCAGGAGCTTCTGTACGGCCTGATGCTCCACAGCGGCAATGACGCGGCGGTGGCCCTGGCCGTCTACTGCGGCGGCACTGTGGAGGGCTTTGCGGAGCTGATGAACGATAAGGCCAGCCAGTTGGGCATGAAAAATTCCCATTTTGTCAATCCCAATGGCCTTGACGCGCCGGACCACTATTCCACAGCCCGGGACCTGGCGATCCTATCGGCCTATGCTATGAAGAATCCCATTTTTGCCATGACAGTAGGCACAAAGACCGTTACAGTGGGAAACCGCTCTTTGCGCAACCATAATAAGCTGCTGTGGCAGGTGGAGGGTGCCAATGGGGTCAAGACCGGTTATACCAAGGCCGCAGGCCGCATTCTGGTGTCCGGTGCTTGCCGTCAGGGCAGGCAGCTGATGGCTGTGACCATCAACGATCCCGATGACTGGAATGACCATAAAGCGCTTCTGGAGCAGGGCTTTGACCGGTTTGCAGTTACGCGGTTGGTAAAAAAGGGCCAGTGCCTTGGCACTGCTGAGGTGGCCGGTGGCATGGCGGGCCGCGTGGAGCTGATCGCCTGTGAGGACTTTTTCTATCCCATGGCGAAGGAAGAGCAGGCCAGTATTGAACTGCCCGGTGCGGGCTTTGTATACGCACCGGTGGTTCAGGGCCAGCAGGCGGGCTTTGCCCATGTGCTGGTAGACGGCGTCAGTGCAGGTAAGATCTCCCTTGTCTATGGGGAAACTGTGGAACAGCTTCCAGAGCCCAGGCTTAGCCTGGTGGAAAAATTTTTACAATGGATCGGTATCAAGAAGGAGCAACCATGAACGAACGCATCCAAAAAATACTGTCTGCCCGGGGTGTGGCATCCCGGCGTAAGGCAGAAGAAATGATGGCTCAGGGCCGCGTGAGCTGCAACGGCAGGGTTTGCGCCCTGGGCGACACTGCCGATCCTGCCGTGGATGAAATACGGATCGATGGCAACCTGCTTCCCGAATCGGGAAAGCAGGTGTACATACTGCTGCACAAGCCCAGAGGCTATGTGACCACTCTGTCTGATGAAAAGGGAAGACCCAACGCCGCCCAGCTGGTGGCGGACTGTGGTGTCCGGGTGTACCCCGTGGGTCGGCTGGATATGGATTCAGAGGGTCTGCTGCTCTTTACAAACGACGGCGACTTTGCCAACGCCCTGATGCACCCGAAGCATGAGGTAAATAAGACCTATCGGGTCGCAGTCAAGGGCTATTCTCCTGAGGCGCTGGAACGCATGAAGCGGCCCGTGACGCTGGATGGCTACACCGTCAGGCCGCCGCAGGTCAGCCTTGCGCAGCCGCCCCGGGGGGATCGTGCGCAGCTTCTGGTGACCATCCATGAGGGCCGTAACCGGCAGGTGCGCCGTATGTGCGCCATGGCCTCCATGGAGGTGCTTCGACTGGTGCGCATTGCCGAGGGTTGCGTGGAGCTGGGCAGTCTGCCGGCAGGAAAGTGGCGGTATCTTACCGCTGCCGAGGTGGAGCGTCTGCGGTCCGGTGAAAAATAAAATGCAACTTTCCATTCTTTTACTTGCAAAATCGCCATGATTCTGTTACGATGTACCGAGTTGTGAAATTCTGTTTTGTAAAAGGAGCATAGCATGCATAACGATATTTTGTCCAAGATCCAGCTTGAGGCCCATACCTTCTCCAAGGGTCAGCGGGCCATCGCCCGGTACATCGCAGAGGCCTATGACAAGGCGGCCTTTATGACGGCCAGCCGCCTGGGAAAAACCGTGGGTGTCTCCGAATCTACGGTGGTCCGCTTCGCTATGGAGATGGGCTTTGACGGCTATCCTGCCATGCAGAAGGCGTTGCAGGAGATGGTCGTCAACCGGCTGACATCGGTCCAGCGGATGGGTGTTGCCAATGACCGTATCGGCAAGCAGGATGTGCTGACCACAGTGATCCAATCGGACATCGAAAAGCTGCGGCAAACCGCTGAAAATATCAGCCGGGCAGACTTTCAGGCTGCGGTGGATAAGATATTAAAGGCCCGCAGAGTGTATATTCTGGGTGTGCGGTCCGCTGCGCCGCTGGCAAGCTTTCTGGGCTATTACCTGAGTCAGATGCTGGACACGGTACACACCGTCACTGCCTCGGGAGCCAGCGCTGTGTTTGAGCAGATCATCAGTGCCGACGAACGGGATGCGGTCATAGCCTTCAGTTTTCCGCGGTACTCCAGCTCCACAGCCCAGGGCGCCCGGTATTGCCGCAGTAAGGGTGCTACGGTCATCGGCGTGACGGATTCCGCCGTGTCTCCTCTGGGACGCAACAGTGACCATGTGCTTCTTGCAAAAAGCGATATGATCTCTCTGGTAGATTCCCTGACTGCGCCCCTGAGCATCGTCAATGCGCTGATCGTTGCCATTGCTTCCCGGCGTGAACGGGAGCTGGAGAAAAAATTTGACGAGCTGGAGCGTGTCTGGGAAGAATACCATGTTTACGAAAAGCAGGTGGATTAAGTGAGTTATGACGGCATTGTGATCGGGGGCGGCCCGGCAGGCATGTTTGCTGCCATCCATGCAGCCCGGCAAGGCAGCCGGGTCTTGCTGCTGGAACGGAATGACCGTCTGGGCAGAAAGCTTTTGATCACCGGCAAGGGCCGCTGTAATGTGACCAATGCGTGTTCGGCTGCCGAGGTGCTGCAGAATGTGCCCCGCAACGGCAGATTTCTCTACAGCGCCATGGAGGCATACCCACCGGATAAGGTCTGTGCTTTTTTTGAGGATGCTGGCTGTCCGTTAAAGATAGAAAGGGGCAATCGTGTCTTTCCCCAGTCTGACAAAGCATCGTCAGTCCTGGAGGCCCTGAAGACCGCTCAAAGGCGTGCTGGTGTAGAGGTCAGGCAGGCCCGTGTCCTGGATATCCTGACAGAGAATGGCTCTGTGACCGGTGTGCGTACGGATGCAGGTGTGGAAAAGGCCTCCTGGGTGATCCTGGCTACAGGCGGCTTGAGCTATCCCACCACCGGTTCTACCGGCGACGGCTATCGCATGGCCCAGGCCCTGGGGCATACGGTGACAGCTTGTGAAGGTAGCCTCGTACCGCTGGAGACCGAGGGGACGGATGCCAAGGATATGCAGGGTCTTTCCCTGCGGAATGTGGGCATCAAGCTGATAAACGAAAAGGGCAAGGTGCTGTACCGGGATTTTGGTGAGATGCTCTTTACCCATTTTGGCGTGTCCGGGCCTACGGTCCTGTCCGCCAGTGCCCACATGAAGGGAAGCTGCACCCTGTCCATTGACCTGAAGCCTGCCCTGGATGAGGGCAAGCTCAATGACCGGATCCTGCGGGATCTGGATGTCTACCGCAACCGCTCCATGGAAAATGCCCTGACGGACCTGCTGCCCCGGTCCATGATCCCGGTGGTGCTGCGTCGGCTGCATATTCCGGGGCAGCTGCAGGCAAACTCTCTAAAGAAGAGTGACCGCCGGGCACTGGTGGAGCTATTAAAGAATTTTACACTGACCGTAACAGGAAAAAGGCCTGTTGCCGAGGCCATCGTGACCTCCGGCGGCATCAAGACTTCTGAGATCGACCCCAAGACTATGGCCTCCAAGCTGGTGGATGGGCTGTATTTTGCCGGTGAGATCATCGATTGCGACGGCTATACCGGCGGCTTTAATCTGCAGATCGCCTGGGCCACCGCCTACGCGGCTGCCTGCGCTGCCAGCGGCAAATAACTGTTTCTGCTGAGAATTTGGTATGTTGCCTGTAGGGGAGGGTCTTGACCCTCCCGTCGGGCACCTGTAAAAAACCGTGATTGACAAAAGAGTCCATATGTAATAAAATAATCGCGGTAAATCCCAAAAACAAAAGGGAGGAAAGAGACAATGTACGAAAAGCTGGTATCCTACGCTGCACGGCAGCTGGAGCTGGATGCTGCGCAGATCACGCCTGGCAGCACCTTTGAAAGCCTGGGCATCGATTCTCTGGACATCGTGGAGATGATCATGGATCTGGAGACTGAGCTGGGTGTCGAGCTGGAGATGGAGGATCAGCAGATCTCCACCTTCGGTGAGCTGGCAGAGTTCATCGAATCCAAGCTGAACTGAACAGTATATTAGCCTTGTTAGGCCGACCGGCTTATAACAAGGTCGCACTAGTCGGGGAGATAGCGGTGCCCTGTAGCCTGCAATCCGCTATAGCAGGGATGAATCCCCACACCCGGGCATGTACAGTGCCGTCCGGAACGCGTAAGCGGTGTTGAAGGATCGGTCTTGCGCAACGGGATCCCGTGAACCATGTCAGGTGGGGAACCAAGCAGCATTAAGCGGATCTTCCCGTGTGCCGCGGGGCAGCCGTTCCCGAGCTGGCTGCGCGGATGCCGGGCATTGTGCCTGCTCAAATGTGGGTGTGCGATCTTGTTATGAGCCGGTCATTTTCAAATTGAAAATTGAGAATTGAAAATTGAAAATTTGCGGAGGTCAAAGCGTGGAAAATGCAATAACACAAAAGAGCTTTTCCTTTGCGGTTCGAATTGTGAATTTGTGTAAGCACCTGCGCTCAGCAAAGAAGGAGTATTTGCTTTCAAAACAGCTCCTCAGGAGCGGTACCAGCATAGGAGCCAATGTGGCAGAGTCTCAGCAGGCCCAAAGCAGAGCGGATTTTGTCGCGAAACTCAATATATCCCTGAAAGAGACGGCAGAAACAAAATACTGGCTGTCCTTGCTCCATGCAACGCAATACCTGACAGATGTGGAATTTGATTCCATCTATGCTGATTGTGTCGAGATTGAGAAGCTTCTCGTTTCCATCATCAAGACTACCAGTGCGTAAAAATAAAATCGTCCCGAAGGGACACAATCATTTTCAATTTTCAATTTTCAATTAATCCACCGGAGGTGATTGCATGTACCAGGCGCTTTACCGCAAATACCGGCCCCAGACCTTTGACGATGTGGTCGGTCAGATGGCTGTGACTCAGACCCTGAAGACCCAGCTGCAAAGCGGGCGGCTGAGCCATGCCTACCTGTTTACGGGCTCCCGGGGAACGGGTAAGACCAGCTCTGCCAAGATCCTGGCAAAGGCAGTCAACTGTGAAGCTCCCGCAGACGGCAATCCCTGCAATTGCTGCGCAGCCTGCCGCAGCATCGATGCCGGCACCTGTATGGATGTGCTGGAGATCGACGCCGCCTCCAATAATGGCGTGGACAATGTCCGTGACCTCCGGGATGATGCGGTGTATACCCCTTCTCAGGTGAAGAAGCGGGTGTATATCATCGATGAGGTCCATATGCTCTCCATTTCGGCCTTCAATGCCCTTTTGAAGATCATCGAAGAGCCGCCGGAGCATCTGCTGTTCATTCTGGCCACCACCGAGCTGCACAAGGTGCCTGCCACCATTTTGTCCCGGTGCCAGCGGTTTTCCTTCCGCAGAATTTCTCAGGAGGACATTGCCGCCCGGCTGCAGTATGTGGCCTATCAGGAGAATATCGACTTGGACGACAGCGCCGCAAGAGTCCTGGCAAGGCTGGCCGACGGAGGCATGCGTGACGGCCTGAGCCTGCTGGACCAGTGCGCTTCTGCATCTGCCGGGGAGCTGACGGCGGACCGGGTGTATGCCTGTCTGGGCATCGCCGGCATCCGGGAGTGCGGTGCGCTTATGGAGGCCATTGCCGATCACGATACAAAGCAGGCCCTGAGCCTGTTGGATAAGTCCTATGCCGAGGGCAAGGATATGGGCGCCATGCTGGATGAGCTGGCCTGCCTGATCCGGGATCTTTTGATCTTGCGCACAGCCCCCAAGGCCGGCATCGCCATGCTCTCCGGCGTGGCGTCGGAAAGCCAGGTAGCTGACCTGGCCCGCCGGTTCTCCGATGGGGAGCTGCAGTACATGATGAACACCGTCCAGAAGACTCTGGCGGCCTTCACACGCAGCGCATCCAAGCGGATGGACACGGAGCTTTGCATCCTCAATCTGTGCCAGCCTGAGCTTGTCCTGGACCCGTCGAGCCTGAATGCCAGACTGTCCCGGATGGAGGAGCAGCTGAAAAACGGAAGCTTTGTGGCTGCCGCAGCAGCGCCCCAGCCGGAGCCTGTGGAGGAGCTGCCTCCCATGCCCGATGATGCCGACGCGCCGCCGCTTCCGGAGGAACAGATCGCTCCAGCACCGGCAGTATCCGAAGCCCCTGTGGGCTTCTGGACTGACCTGGCAAACCAGATCCGCCAGGAGCTGAAGCCCCCTGTTTCCGGCTTCTTTGCTCCCACGCCCAACGCCCCGGTGCAGGGCGTGCTGAAGGGCAACCGGCTGGAGCTGGTCTGCGCCAATGCCTTCACCGTAGAGATGGTGAGCAAGCCTGAGATCTTGAACCTTGCCGCTGCTAAAGCCACGGCACTGCTGGGCCGCAGGATCACCGTCACCGCGGCGGACAAGACCGCAAGACCCGTCAATAACCGCAACATGGAGCAGCTGCTGAATTTTGGCAGAGCCCATTCGGATATCGTAAATATCAAACACGAGTAAAGGAGAATTACCATGGCAAAGGGTGGATTCCGGGGTATGCCCGGTGGAATGAATCAGGCTGCTATGATGAAGCAGGCTCAGAAGATGCAGCATGAGATGCTGCGCATGCAGGAGGAGCAGGAGAAGAAGACCTTCACCGCCAAGTCCGGCGGCGGCATGGTCAC
>JAGBSG010000087.1 GCA_017632035.1 Oscillospiraceae bacterium
GTGGATATCGACTACGGCAAGATCAAGATGTATGTGGGTAACTACGACTTCTGGTATGAATCCTCCCAGCTGGTGCAGGCCATGATCCGCAACAAGAACAAGCGGAATCAGGAGAAGATCGAAGAGCTGCAGCTGTTTATTCAGCGCTTCTCCGCCAATAAGTCCAAGGCCAAGCAGGCTACCGCCCGCCGGAAGCTGCTGGATAAGCTAACCGTGGAGGAAATGCCCTGCTCCACCCGCCGCTATCCCTTTGTGGGCTTCATGCCCGAGCGGGAGCTGGGCAAGGACATCCTGACCGTCAAAGATGTATCTGTTACCGTTGACGGCGAAAAGCTGCTGGACAAGGTCTATTTCTCCGTGGGCAAGAACGACAAGATCGCCTTTGTGGGTGAAAACGAAAAAGCCCAGACCGCTCTGTTCCAGATCCTGATGGGCGAGCTGGAGCCTGACGAAGGCTCTGTCAAGTGGGGCATTTCCACCTCCCGCAGCTATCTGCCCAAGGACAACTCCGCCTACTTTGACGGCAACGAGATGGAGCTTGTAGATTGGCTGCGCCAATACTCCGCAAAAAAGGACGATGTGTACCTGCGGGGCTTCCTGGGCCGGATGCTGTTCTCCAATGAAGATGTATTTAAACATGTCAATGTGCTCTCCGGTGGCGAAAAGGTCCGCTGCATGCTGTCTAAAATGATGCTCAGCGGCTCCAATGTGGTGCTGCTTGACCAGCCCACCAACCACCTGGACATGGAATCCATTCAGGCCGTCAACAAGGGTCTGGAAGCCTTTACCGGCGTTGTACTGCTGGCCTCCCACGACCATGAGATGCTCCAGTCCACCTGTAACCGTGTCATCGCCTTCCAGCCCGACGGCACCATCGTAGACCGCTACGGCACCTACGATGATTATCTGGCCTGGCTGGCAGAAAACAAGCAGCAATAATTTCCGTCTTCCCAAGTGCCTGTTCTCCCAAACCTGGCACGGCTCCCATAGATGCGTCATTCTGAGCGAGCGTCAGCGAGTCGAAGAATCCCGGCACCGTTTCCCAGGCCACACTGCCTCAGCCTATACACAGAAAGGATATCCCCTATTAACTATGTTTATATGTTATCCAATTGGGATGATTCCGTGCTGTATATTGGCGTCACAAGCAACCTTCCAAAACGGCTTTATGAGCATCGCAACAGTCTGTTCGACGGTTTTACTAAAAAATACAATGTGCATAAGCTGTTCTATTACGAAGAAGCCTCCTATATGCAAAGCGCTTTGCAGCGGGAAAAGCAGTTAAAAGGATGGACCAGAGCTAAGAAGAACACGCTTATCAGCAAAATGAATCCGACTTGGCGTGACCTTTCTGAGGATTGGGAGTAGCCTGCGGTGCGAAGATCCTTCGACTCCGTTTCACTCCGCTCAGGATGACGCGTACTTGGTAGATTTAAGGAGAATTGAAAAATGAAAAAAATTCTTGATATGATCTCCGCCAAAATGGCGGCAGCCTTTGAGGCGGCGGGCTACGATGCTGCCTTTGGCCGGGTTACCGTTTCCAACCGGCCCGACCTGTGCGAGTATCAGTGCAACGGTGCTCTGGCCGCCGCCAAGCAATATAAGTGCGCCCCCATCCAGATCGCCCAGGCGGTAGCCGCTAAGCTGGATGCGGCGGACTTTTCCATGATCGACGCCGTCATGCCCGGCTTTATCAACCTGAAGCTCAGCGACAGCTTCCTGCAAAGCTATCTGGAAGCTATGCGCACCCAGCCGGATTTCGGCGTAGAAAAAGAAGGCACCGGCAAAACCGTGGTAGTAGACTACGGCGGACCTAACGTTGCTAAACCTTTGCACATCGGCCACCTGCGCTCTGCCATCATCGGTGAGAGCATCAAGCGGCTGTTCAGCTTCTTCGGCTACAACGCCATCGGTGACATTCATCTGGGCGACTGGGGTCTGCAGATGGGCCTGATCATTTCCGAGCTGCAGGAGCGCCAGCCCGATCTGTGCTACTTTGACGAAAGCTTCTCCGGCCCCTATTCCGAGGAAGCCCCCTTTACCATCTCCGAATTGGAAGAGATCTACCCTGCCGCATCTGCGAAAAAGAAAGAAAACGAGGCCTTTGCGGAAAAGGCCCACACCGCCACCTTTGAGCTGCAAAGCGGCAGACCGGGCTACCGGGCCTTGTGGCAGCATATCATGCGGCTGTCTCTGGCGGATATGAAGAAGATCTATAACGATCTGGATGTCCACTTTGAGGCATGGCTGGGCGAAAGCGATGCTGATCCCTATATCCCCGCCATGGTGGAAGATTTCAAAAATCGGGGTATTGCTGTGCAGAGCGAGGGTGCATGGGTCATTCCCGTTGCCCGGGAAGACGACAAGAAGGAAGTGCCTCCCTGCATTCTGGTCAAATCCGACGGCTCTGCCATCTACGCCACCACCGACCTTGCCACCATGGTCCAGCGTATGCAGGACTTCAAGCCCGACCGGATGTTCTATATCACCGATAAGCGCCAGAGCCTGCACTTTGAGCAGGTGTTCCGTGCAGCTAAGCTGGGCGGTATCGTACCGGCCGATTACACTCTGGAGCACCTGGGCTTCGGCACAATGAACGGCAAGGACGGCAAGCCCTTCAAGACCCGTGACGGCGGCGTTATGCGTCTGGAAATGCTGATCCGGGATATGACGGATTTCGTCCGGGCCAAGGTCATTGAGAACAAGATCGTGGACGATGACCAGGTGGAAGCCACCACCGCCAAGATCGCCCTTGCTGCCCTGAAATACGGCGATTTGAGCAACCAGCCCACCAAGGACTATGTGTTCGATATGGACCGCTTTGCGGCCTTTGAGGGCAACACCGGCCCTTATATCCTCTACACCATCATCCGGATCAAATCCATTTTGGCCAAGTACGGCGCTTGGGAGAACCTGCCCATTCAGCCCGCCGCCAACAGCTACGCCAAGGACCTGATGCTCTCCATCACCAAGCTGGCCCCCAATCTGGAAACTGCCCTGCGCACCGCCAGTCCCAATGTGGTCTGCGCCTATATCTACGAGCTGGCCGGCTGTGTCAACAAGTTCTACCACGAGACCCGGATCCTGGGCGAGGAAGACAAGGAAAAACAGGCAGGCTACATTGCCCTGATCGGTCTTGCTAAAAACATTCTGGAAACCTGCATCCACCTGCTGGGCTTCTCTGCCCCGGAAAAAATGTAATTCCACGAATAAAAGCACCGGCGAAAGCCGGTGCTTTTGTTTGTTTCCAAGGCTCAGTTATTTCGCGCCCCAGGTTTTGTTATATGCCTTTTGGGCTGCTTCTACATAAGCATCATAACCTGCAGTGGTGAAGCCTTGCATATACTTCTGCCACTGTTCCTTATCAGCAGGGTTATCCAGTTCGCCCTCGCCCATAATAAAGCTGGCTTGAGCGGTCTTATACCAATTGTTAGTATTGACCCAGTGTACGGCAACCTCACCATCCTCGTCCGATGTATAGATCAGCGGCAAAATCACATCATCCGGACGGCCACCTTGGACGTCATAGCGTTCATAATGATACCGGTAACAATCGCCCATCATTTTGAGCTTGGCTTGTTCCCAAGCATCGATCTGATTGGAAGGCGCAACCTGCTCATTGCAGCTGGATGTACTGATGGTGCTGCAAACAAGATTCCAGGTCTTAGCGTTAGTGCCGCCAAAAACATCTCCATTGACAAGCTGAACCTTGGCATCCTGCCCTGTATAGCTCTTAGCGCCCGACGCAGCCTCTACCCAGTCCACATCCTTTTCGCCGTAGCGCATACGGTAGTAGCCCTCCTCGCTGGACAGGGCCATCAATATCTTCCACGCCCCAGCCGGATATGCGCAGTCGCCGGTCACAACTGTGTCATGCCGAACAGTGCCCATATCGGTCACCGCATAGCCCCACTGAGGCATGGCCCTATAGACATTGACAGCATCGCTGCCGGCTTTCAGGATCTCGGACGGATTTCCCACCCAGATGCCCACGGTCTCCACCTCGCCAGCAGGATCGACCTGCTCAGCAAGCTCACTGTTCGTCATGGTGAACACATCTTTGGGCATCAGCCCTTCCTTGACCAGCTTGTTCAGGAAGATCAGGGCATCACGGTAATCATCGTCCCAAAAGAAGCCGCTGATCTTGCCGCTGTCATCCACACGCAGAGATCTGGCATCCTCCATATAGCAGAACATGTTGACGATCCAGCTTATCACATCCGCGTGCTTAGTCTGGGTACAGCCAAGTAACGGGATCTCGTCGGCCTTTCTATTGCCGTTGGGGTCCTGCGTCTTAAAGGCTACCAGAGTATCATACAGCTCGTCGGCATTTGTGGGCATAGGCAGCTCCAAGGCATCCAGCCATTCCTGATTGATAAACACCTGATGCCGGATCATATCATACCGGCTGTATTCAATCGTAGGAAAAGCGTAGATGGATTTGCCGTCATCCGCGTACAGCTTACGGGTGACATAGTCTGCAAACTCCCTATCCCCGAGGTCGTTCAGCCTTGCCCACCACTGGCCACTCCACGCTTCACTGTTAAAGTAAGGGGCCAGATCGATAGCAAGGCCTTTCTCTCCATGGTCATTAGCCACAGTCCGTCCAAAATTTATGCCCATTATGATATCAAACTTTTGCACAAAATACTGTTCTGTGCCGGTCGGCATATTAAGGCTCGGGGGGTAAACAGAAATAATCTCAATATTGTACCCTGTCTTCTCCCGCAGCCACTTGGTCAGGGCATTGTTTTCATAATCCGTGACATATCGGTTATATGCAAGGCCGATCCGGAATGTGTGATCTTTGGGAATATCCAAATCAAATTTATCAACGGTCTTCTCACCGGTCTGCGCAGCCTCTTTCCCGCCATAGCAGCCGGTAAGGGCAGAAGCAACCATGAACAAGCACAGCAGCAATGTAAATAACCTCTTCATCATGTCCCCTCCTTTATGCATGAAATGCCTTACACTTCTATGTCCATCTGCCTTTGGATTATTCTTACATTTTTATTTTAGCATGCGCAAATATCCTTGTCAATGACAACCAAAACAGGTCTTGTAGTACATTTTGTCATGGACTTTTGGAAAGAATTTGGTATACTGGTTGCAGGAGGTGTGGCTATGGAGCTATTATACTGTGACCGGGATATTGTCGTTTGCGTCAAGCCCGTGGGTTTGGATTCAGAAGCAGATGTGCCGCAGGCGCTGAAAGAGCAGCTGGGCGGTGACATCTTTCCCATACACCGGCTGGACAAAAATGCGGGCGGCGTTATGGTCTATGCCCGCACCAAAACCGCCGCGTCTACCCTCTCCCGGGCAGTGCAGGACGGCACTATGATAAAGGAATATGTGGCCTGTGTCCACGGCACACCCCCTCCCCAGGGAGACTGGACGGACCTGCTGTGGAAGGACAGTGCCAAGAACAAGGTTTTTGTCGTTAATCGGGAGCGCCGGGGCGTCAAAAAGGCCCGGCTGGAGTTTACCCGGCTGACAGAGGGCGAGACCTCTCTGGTGCGCATCCGGCTTCATACCGGCAGAAGCCACCAGATCCGGGTGCAGTTTGCCAGCCGTAAATTCCCCCTGGTGGGCGACCATAAGTACGGCTCCCGGGACGAAGTCACCACCCCCATGCTGTTCTCCTGCCGCATCACCTTCCCCTACAAGGGAGAAACCAGGCATTTTGATATCCTGCCCGACTGGGCGCAGATATGATAAAAACGAGGAAGCAAAAAAGAGCTGCTTCCTCGTCTTTTATATCAAATGGCTTTGCACTCTCACTGTTGCCAGACCATATCAGCACCATTCTAAAGCGCAGGCCTTCTCTCCTTAGCAGGCAGAAACTCCTTGTCCAGCTCCAATTCCTCAATAAGATCATACACGCCCGGATATCCCAAAATGTAGGAACGGCGGTCTTGTGGCAGGCATTCCAGCAGATCCTGTACATCATCCCGAAGCCGCTCCCATTTCCGGCCCATTCTCTTCATTGTCACGCCGGCATCTCTGCTAATATCCCCCTGGGCAAATTCCATGTAAGTGCATGCCAGCTCCAACACATATGCACTCATACTCTCGCAGTGCATCAGATAATCCCATGCGGCATCCTGGTCTTGGTTGGGCATTTTCCCTATCGCTGCTTTAAATTTCTCTTCCAGCAATTTAGCCTCATCAAGCATCTCTATGTACTTTCTGTTGACCATTGCCAGCGCATCGATCAAATCTTTCTTTTTTCTTGTACGGATACTCATTTGTAACATCCCCTCCTCCTTCTTATTCGGCTTCAGTATATAACATTTTGTTTTAAAATTCAATATAACATTTTGTTTTATTTATACTAAGACCATCCATTAAATTTTGGAGGGTATTATGTACGAACGAATCCGTAATTTGCGGGAAGATCGGGATCTAACGCAGCAGGACTTAGCGGCGCTTCTGCACTGTAGCCAAGCATGTTATTCCAATTACGAGATCGGCAAGCGCGATATTCCTACAGAGGCATTAAATACCCTGGCTGATTTCTATAATACGAGTACAGACTATCTTCTTGGCCGTACAAAGGAAAAGAAGCCCTATCCCAAGAAATAAAGCAATAAGCGTGTTGCAAAATCCAACCATGTCATCCTGAGGGCTAAAGAATCCCGAAGAATCTCAAAAACCGGGCAAATTGATATGATCCCCCTAAAGTAGACCACGGAAATATCCAAAGTCTATTTTAGGGGGTATTTTCTATGTCCAAATCAAAATGGACACCGGAGCAAAAAATTTCAATGGTCCGAGCATATCTGTCTGGA
>JAGBSG010000088.1 GCA_017632035.1 Oscillospiraceae bacterium
ATCATGACCTTCTGGTCGATACCGTCTTTGTCAATGCCGTAAGCAAGAGCAGCAGCAGTGGGTTCGTTGATGATACGAAGAACGTCAAGACCTGCGATCTTACCTGCGTCCTTGGTTGCCTGACGCTGAGAGTCAGAGAAGTAAGCGGGTACAGTGATGACAGCCTCAGTAACCGGCTGGCCCAGATAAGCCTCGGCATCTGCCTTCAGCTTCTGCAGCACCATGGCGCTGATCTCCTGAGGGGTATAGCCCTTGCCGTCCACGGTGACATGATAATCCTCACCCATGTGCCGCTTGATGGAAGCGATGGTGCGATCCGCATTGGTGACAGCCTGACGCTTTGCCACCTGACCTACCATGCGCTCACCGGTCTTGGAGAAGGCCACAACAGAAGGTGTTGTGCGGCCGCCTTCGGCGTTGGCGATCACAACAGGCTCGCCGCCTTCCAGAACCGCCACGCAGGAATTGGTAGTACCCAAGTCAATACCGATAATCTTACCCATAATTAATTTCCTCCTATATCAATGAAAAATTTTATACATTGTTCATCTGTCATTCTGAACCGCCGGTGAGGAATCCGTTCCTTTACGGATCCTTCGACTCGCCTCCGGCTCGCTCAGGATGACGCTTCGCGTCAATTGGCCACCTGGACCATAGCGAAGCGAACGACCTTATCGCCGATCTTAAATCCCTTTTGGAACACCTGGGTGATGGTGTTTTCCTCTATACCCTCTTCCTCAGTGTGCATCACGGCGTTGTGGATATTGGGATCGAAGGCATCGCCCTTTTCGCCGAAGATCTCCACGCCCAGACCGGTAAAGATCTTTACCAGCTCGTTCATGGTCATTTCCACGCCCTTCTTATACGCCGCATCCTCGGTGGGCTGATTCAGGGCCCGCTCCAGATTGTCGTAGATCGGCAGGATCTTTGCCAGGGCATCGGCCTTGCCGTTGCCGTAGGATTGCTCCTTTTCCTTTACAGTACGCTTGCGGAAATTGTCATAATCTGCAGCCAGCCGCAAAAAGCTGTCATGCTCGGCGTTATACTTTTCCTCCCACGGGTTAACCTCAGGCACTTCCTCCTGCGCTTCCACAGTTTCCGCACTCTGCTGAACCTCTTCCTCCGGGAGTTCCTGCTTGTTATCTTTCTTAGCCACTTGGTTTATGCCTCCTTATCCGGCGCGGGCAGTTGCTGCTGCTCCGGTTTTGCAAACATTTTAGAAAGGCTCTCGGCAAAGCAACTCAATCTTGCCGTCACCTTTGCGTAGTCCATACGGGTAGGACCTACCACACCGATCATGCCCTGCATACCGTCACCGATATCGAACTTGGTCATGACCACAGATGTGTCCTTCAGCTCGCTGGCCACATTTTCAGGACCCACCAGAACCTTTGTGCCGTTGGCGTTTTGCATTACGGCAGGCAGGTTGGAAAGGGCTTCTTCATCCAAAGAAGTCAGCAGACGCTGGGCCTTATCCACATCCCGGTACTCCGGCTGCCCCAAAAGCCGCATCTGACCTGCCACAGCCATGTTGGCTGTTCCCTGACGGCGCAGGGTCTCTGTGGTGAAATCCACGATCACCGGCACCAGCGCGGCAGCCGCACCGGCGGAGCGCATCACCCGGTCCAGCAGCTCCGGCGTATATTCCTCCAGAGGGATCTCCGCCATTGTGGCATTGAGCAGGGCGCTGAGGATCTTGATATCCGCCTCGGATACATTCACCGGCAGCTTGATCAGCTTGTTGACGACCTCATCATTGGAGAGCATGACCACAAGGATCACACTGTTTTCTCCCGCCTGGATCAGGTCAAACCGCTTCACCGCCGCGTTTCCATGCCGGGAGGCTACGGAGATGGCAGGCAGGTCTGTGGCCTGAGAGACCAGCTTGGCGACCTTTTCCATCATCTTATCCACCCGCTGCATCTTTTCTTCGATGGCGCTGCTGATGGATTTGGTCTCATCCATGCTCAGTCGGTAATCCAGCATCAGCTCATCCACATACAGCCGGTATCCGGCAGCAGAGGGGATGCGGCCTGCGCTGGTATGGGGCTGCTCCAGATAACCCATGGTAGTCAGCTCCGCCATCTCATTGCGGATGGTAGCGGAGGAATACTTCATGTCCGGCAGCTCGGTGATGGCCTTGGAGCCTACAGGCTCGGCGGTCCGGATATACAGGTCTACAACACTGCGCAGTACCTTCTTTTTCCGCTCGGTCAGTTCCATAGCTTCCTCCATTTCTTTAGCACTCGTTTCACCTGAGTGCTAAGCACACTATACTACAGAGTGCTAAAAATGTCAAGGGAAACAAATATAAATTATTTTTGAACATTTCCGGAAATCTATGCACAGTACAATCGGGCGCTGTTTTCAGTCGCACTATGCAAAAAGTGGCTGTCTCATTCAGGTGTGCATGCACAAATAAACTTGAATGCTAAATTCAAAAAACAGGCTGTCATCCTGAGCGAGCGTAGCGAGTCGAAGGATCTTCGCACTAATTTTTCCTGTACAGCAGTAATTTGGTGCGTAGATTCCTCGCTTCCGCTTCGCTTCACTGGGAATGACAGCCTCGTTATATGGTTGTATTCGGGAAAATTGACTTTCGTGAGCCAACCCCTTTTCTATTCCTTTTTCTCCGCGTTCAGCGCATCCACTACAATATCCTTATAGGGATTTACGATGACCGTGCGGTAAGTGTGGTAGATCACCATGCCGGGCTTTGCGCCGGGCAGCTTTTTGACCTGCTTTACCGGTGTCACATCCACCGGGATATTCTGACCGCCGGCTGTCTCTGCATAGAAGGCGGCCAGCTGGGCTGCCTGGGTCACCGTGTCGTCAGGAGGTGTCGTGCCGCCGCAGGAAATGACCACATGGCTGCCGTGGACCTTTCGGGCATGGAGCCAAATATCATCCTTTCGGGCCGCCTTAAAGGTCAACTCATCGTTCTGGCGATTGTTCCTGCCCACATAAATAGGATATCCGTCGGTGGACTCAAAGCGCATGGGGGTCAGCTTGCTCTGACGCATCTTCCGTTTTCCCCCATCCAGCCGCACATAGCCCCCGGCATGGAGCTCCTGCCGAATCTCCTCCAGCTCAGCGTCGGTTTCCGCCCGGTTCAGCTCCTCCAGAACGCTTTGCAGATAGGAAAGCTCCTGCCCGCCCAGCTCCAGCTGCTTTGTCAGCTCCTTTTCCGCGTTCTTCATCCGGGTATAGTCCTTATAAAACTTTGCCGCGTTTTGCTGGGGCGACAGGATCTCGGAAATGGGGATCTGAATGACCTTCATTTCCTCATCGTAAAAGTCCTCCGCCTCCAAAAGCTTCTGCCCCTTGGTAATGCGGTGGATGTTCGCTGTGACGATGTCGCCCAGCTGACGAAGCCTCTCCCGATCATAGGTAGCCTCCAACTCTTTTTCTTGCACCGCCATTTTCCGGGTCAGCCTCTGGCAGAGGTTGCTCACCGTCTTGCGCAAAGCCTGACTTTTCTGCCGCATGGCATCCCCGCGGTCCCTTACAATATAATAACTGTCCAGCAGCTGCGCAAAGGATGCCGCCTTTTCACTGCCGCCGTACTGCCGTATGGGGCAGAAAGCGAATTGCTTGGGTGTTCCGTCGGCTTGGGTATAGAGCCATGGCCCGGGATACCGCAGATTCTCCCGGAAAAACAGATAGAGTTTTTGGGCTGTTTCCTCCAAAAACAGATTTTCCACCCTTGCGTCGGTGTCTCCGGCGGCATACAAAGCAGCCTCCCGGCAGACCAGCGGCGACAGACCGCCCAGGGTATCCATCAGCCGGTCAGCCAGCACATCAGCCCCAGGTTTACATAATAGGTTTACATAATCATTCTCGTTAGGCTCCGTTGGATCAATCTTGGCAACCGGCTCCGGCTCTTGATAGAACATCCCCGGCAAGGCGGGCCTCTTCTGTGTTTCATCCAGACCTACCCGCCGCAGGCAGTCTATGATCCGCCTGTCAGGGCCAAGGAGGTACAGATTACAGGTCCTGCCCATCAGCTCCGCTACCAAATACTTGCGAACCGGAAATCCCATTTCGTCGGTACAGTCAAAGGAAAAGGTAGCCGCCCGTTCCATGGGGGGCTGGGTGATCTCCGTCAGTCTGGCACCCATAAGATGCTTGCGCAGCAGCATGCAGAACATAGGCGGCTCTGCCGGATTTTCCGGGCTTGCAGCCGTCAGGTGAAGTCTGGGTGCCGCCGGATTGGGGGCAAACAGCAGCTTCTCTCTGCTGCCCTCGCAGCGCAGATGCAGGATCACCGTATCTCTTCCGGGCTGATGGATCTTCTCCACCCGGGCGCCGGTGGCTTTTTGGCGGATCTCCTCAAGGACCGCAGAAAGGAAAAACGCATCAAAGGCCATAAAGCTCCTCCATCACCCGCTGAAACAGGGCATTCAGCCGCTCCGTCTTACCAAATAGATATAGCGCACCAAAAAGGGTCTCAACGCCGGTAGCCATAGCATATTCCTTGGGGGAAGCGGATTTGGGGGCGGCGTGGGTGTGGGCATTTTTACCCCGTCGGTAGTAGGCAAATTCCTCCTGTGTCAGGAGCGGCAGCAGCTTTTCCGCAAATTTTGCCTGGGCAGGAGCTTTCACCATATTCACAGAATCCCGGTGCAGGGTCTTCACGGTTTGATCTCCCTTGGCGCATAAGTAGCTTCGCACCAGCACCTCAAATACGCCGTCCCCTATATGGGCCAGGCCCAGATTGGAGATGGCATCCACCTGGGCTTTTGCGAAATTCATTTGAAACAGATTGTCCATACCCTTCTCCCCCGATATACCGGAACTGAAAACACAGGCCAGTATCCACCGCCCGCTTACATACTTTCATGGCTGCCATTATGGTAGCAGATTTCATCTAAAATGTAAAGTGGAGCGATTTTGCGCATACCCATTATACTGTGTCCAATTTTTGAAAAATTTTTTATTTTCCCTATTGACAAACGGAAATAGCCGTGATATATTCTAGTTGTAAATAAGAATCATTCTCTTTTAGGAGGTGACACGATGGAGCCATCTCAAAAGAATTTCCGCAAGCGCGGCGCGATCCTGGAATACCTGCGATGTACCAACGCGCACCCTTCCGCCGAAACGGTCTTCACCGACCTGAAGGCCCAGATCCCGGACCTGTCCATGGGCACGGTCTACCGGAATCTGAACCTGTTCCGGCAGCAGGGCCTGGTTACCAGCGTCGCCACCGTCAAGGGTGTTGAGCGGTTCGATGCCAACACCGAGCCCCATGTCCACTTTATTTGTACCGAGTGTGACGCAGTCATCGACCTGCACACCCTGCAGGTACCCCAAGCCCTGTGTACAAGCGCAGCCCAATGCACAGGCGGCAGCGTCGCAAGCTGCCAGCTGTCCTTTACAGGACTTTGTCAAGCATGTCACTTAAAACAATTACAAGGAGGAGAATCCGCATGAAAAAGTTCGTATGCAGCGTCTGTGGCTTTGTCTACGAGGGCGATGAGCTGCCCGAGGATTACGAGTGCCCCCTTTGCGGCGTCGGTCCCGATCAGTTCGATGAGCAGGAATAATCTTAGATCATCGGGCGGAAGCCGCCCACCACAATATTAAAAAATTCATTTTGGAGGAAAATATTATGAAGAAGTTTGTTTGCCCCGTTTGCGGTTATGTTCATGAGGCCGAGGCTATGCCCGCCGATTTCAAGTGCCCCATCTGCAAGGTCCCCGGTGCCAAGTTCACCGTTATGGAAGCCAATGCCAAGCTGGCTGCCGAGCACGAATTCGGTATCTACGAGAAGACCGTGAAGAACAACCCCGACATCTCTGCCGAGGATAAGGCTTACATCCTGGAGCAGCTGATGGCCAACTTCCAGGGCGAGTGCTCTGAGGTGGGTATGTACCTGTGCATGGCCCGCATCGCACACCGGGAAGGCTATCCCGAGATCGGCCTGTACTGGGAAAAGGCTGCCTACGAAGAGGCCGAGCACGCCGCCAAGTTCGCAGAGCTGCTGGGCCAGACCCTGGAGCCCAATATGACCGATTCCACCAAGAAGAATCTGGCATGGCGTGTGGACTGCGAGTTCGGTGCTACCGCCGGCAAGTTCGATCTGGCCGCCTGCGCCAAGAAGAATGGCCTGGATGCCATCCACGACACCGTCCATGAGATGGCTCGCGACGAGGCTCGTCACGGCAAGGCTCTGCAGGGCCTGCTGGAGCGTTACTTCAAGTAAGATATTGAGGGCGGGAGTTTCTCCCGCCCTTTTCTAACACCAAGAGGAGGAACATCTATGAAAATTCGTATCGATAAAGATATTGTGGAATTTACCCCGGAGCATCCGGCTGAAACTGTAGAGCTGGAAGCTCTTTGGATCAAGCTGGGCAATTGCATTGGAAACACCAAATCTCTGCAGCCCATCGGTGTTTACAATCCCACCGAAAACAAAACTGCCACCTTCCATATCGAAGGTCTGGAGGAGCAGGAAAAGTCCTTTGTGCCGGTGGTCCGCGCCCCCTATGACACTGACCTTTACTGCGTCACCTGCAACAAGACCCTGCATGTCAAGGCCGGTGAACCCATCCCCTTCTGCTGCGGCAGACTGATGGAAATTCTGGATTGATACTCCCGCAACCTTTCCCGGCGGCGCTTGTCTCCGCCGGGCTTTTGTGGTATACTGTTCCCAGAAATACTTGGAAAAGAGCCCCGCTGTCCCGGTGCTATCGACACAATAAGCATTGAAAAGACATCCCTTCTGTGTTACCATATTCCTATCACTATACCTTTTACAGGAGAAATCTTTATGGATCCCAAGGTTATGTTCAATATCACCTACGGCTTATATCTGCTTACAGCCCGGCAGATGGGCAAGGACAACGGCTGCATCATCAACTCTGTGATGCAGGTGGCGGAAAACCCTGTTCGCATTGCGGTTTCCGTGCTCAAGGGCAGCCTGACCCACGATATGATCGCAGCAACAGGCGTTTTCAATGTCAGCGCCATCACCACCGGGGCAGATTTCGCCCTGTTCCAGCGCTTTGGTATGCAGTCCGGCAGAACGGTGGACAAGTTCGCGGATTTCCCCCATGCGGCAAGAAGCGAGAATACGATCTACCGCCTGCGGCAGAATGCCAACATGTTCCTCTCCGCCGTCGTCACCCAGCAGATCGACCTGGGCACCCATACCCTGTTCATCGCCGAGGTCGTGGACGGCGAGATCCTCAGCAACGAACCCGGCTGTACCTACGGCTATTATCAAAGCGATATCAAGCCCAAGGCCAAAAAAACTTCTTCCATCAAGCAATGGGAATGCAAGATTTGCGGCTTTGTTTACGAAGGTGACGAAGTGCCTGACGATTATGAATGCCCCCTTTGCCTCCATGGAAAGGATGCCTTTGTATTGATCGCGTAAACAGTAGAGGCTGTCTCATTAAGGTAAAAATGAAGAAATAGCCCAAGAAAGATAATGCTACAAAAAAAACTGTCATCCTGAGCGAGCATAGCGAGTCGAAGGATCTTGGCACTATTTAACTGCTTAGCAGTAATATAGTGCGTAGATTCCTCGATTCCGCTTCGCTTCACTCGGAATGACAGCCTCGTTATATGGTTGCATTCGGGCAAATTGTCTTTCGTGAGACAGCCCCATAAACTGTTTTACGGATGCCTGCCTAATGCCCGTTTTTTGTTATTTTTCCTTTTTTGCAGGCAGCTTTTTCAGGACGACAGCCGTGCGACTGGGCAGATACAGCTTAAAGCCCAATCGTCCGTCGGGCTGGATCTCAGCCCGGTAGGTCAGGTGATGGATACGGCCCTGTCCGCCAAACCGGAAATCGTCGGTAGACAGAATGACCTGGTAATCCCCCTCCTCGGTCACGGGGATCTGGTAACCCTCATAGGACCGGCTGGGGTCCAGATTGTACACAAACAGGGCTGTACCCTTCTTGTAGGCCATGACCTTATCCCCGCTGTTCACAAGCAGCTGCCTGTCCTTCCCGGAAAGCACCCGGTTCTTTTTGGCAAGCTCCACCATGGCTTCCTCAAAGTTGTTCAGGTACTGATATTTCAGATCCGGGTTGTCTGCCAGACTCCACTGTCTGCGGCAGTAGTGGTAGCTCCAGCCGTTGCCCTCTCTGGGAAAATCGATCCACTCGGGGTGACCAAATTCGTTGCCCATGAAGGTCAGGTAGCCCTCACCGCCCAGACTCATGGTCAGCAGCCGGATCAGCTTGTGCAAGGCCATTCCCCGCTCCACCACAAGGCTGGAATTTTTCGTCTCCATGGAATCATACATAGCCTTGTCGCACAGCCGGAACATGATGGTCTTATCTCCCACCAGAGCCTGATCGTGGGACTCACAATAGCCAATGACCTTTTCCTTGGGCCGGCGGTTCGTCAGCTCATAGTAGATATGGTGCAGATCCCAGTGCTCGTCGGAAATTTCCTTCAGAATCTTGATCCACATATCCGGCTGGCCCATGGCAAGGCGGTAATCAAAACCTATACCGCCATCCTCCACCGGCAGGCACAGTCCCGGCATTGCAGAGGTATCCTCAGCGATGGTGATGGCGTTGGGGTCCACCTGCCGGATCAGCTCATTGGCAAGCTGCAAATAGGTCACCGCCTCAGTATCGGCGTTGAGGCAGAAATAGTCGTCATAGCTGGTAAAGGCCTGGCCCAAGCCGTGATTGTGGTAGAGCATGGAGGTCACGCCGTCAAACCGGAAACCGTCAAAATGGTACTCGTTCTGCCAGTATTTCAGGTTGGACAGCAGGAAATGGATGACCTCGTTTTTGTTGTAGTTGAAGCATTTCGTTCCCCAGGCCGGGTGGTCGTCCTTGCCGCCGGCATGGAAGAATTGATGGTCCGTGCCGTCAAATTCATTGATACCCTCCCGGGTATTCTTGGAGGTATGGGAATGGACGATATCCAGCAGCACCGCAATACCCATGCCATGGGCAGCATCGATCAATGCCTTCAATTCCTCAGGCTTGCCGAACCGGGAGGAGGCCGCAAACAGATTGGTCACCTGATAGCCGAAGGATGCATAGTAGGGATGCTCCATGATGGCCATGATCTGGATGGTGTTATAGCCCAGCTCCTTGATCCTGGGCAGGATCTTTTCCCGGAACTCGGTGTAAGAGCCTACCTTCGGTTCTTCCTGAGCCATGCCGATGTGGCACTCGTAAATAAATAGCTTTTTCTCCGGTACAAAATCCGGATGCTCCCAGACATAGGGCTTTTCCGGAATGTGGATAGCACAATTCCACGCATTTGTCACAGGGTCCTGCACCACATAATTGGTATAAGTGGGGATCCTGTCCAGCTCCTGGCCCTCATGTACCACGATGGCCACGACCCGCTGGCCGTCCTTCAGCGCATCCTTTCCGGGCAAAAACAGCTCGAATACGCCGTTTTCCTTCTTTTTCATAGGGTGGGTATGTCTTTCCCAGCTGTTAAAATCACCGGTCAGGTACATGGCTTCCGCGCCGGGAGCCCACTCCCGGTAATACCAGCCGTTTCTTTCCCGGTGGAAGCCGTAAAACAGGTGGCCGTTAGCAAAATCGGAAAGGGTTTGTCCGGGCTGAAGCAGCTCATTTTTCTTGTTGGCATAGTTGATCATCCGCTGATCCAGATCTCCCTTGTAGTAACGCAGCAGCTTGTCGATCTTATAAATCTTATGCTCCATAACAGCCATCCTTTCTGTAGACAGGGCGATATCGTTTACCTTTTTATTGTACTGCTTGTACCTGCATTCGTCAATCCCCAGCCGGGCGTAGAAATATGACAGTAATCCCACTTTTTCCCATGGTCCAGCATTTGTTTTGTATCATATTCGTGCCAAAAATAAAGATAAGCCTGTTGAAAAATTGCAATTTTTCAACAGGCCCTTTATTAAGTCTTTCGGATAAATTTTTCCCGGCACTTGGGGCAGGTAATGGATATCTTTCCCTTGCCTCTGGGTACACGCACCGGCTGGCGGCACCGGGGACAGTCGTAATACTTATGCTTGCGGTCCTTGATCCGATCGATCAACATCAAGAAGCGCCGGTTTTCCTGATACCTCTTATGGGTATTCCGGGACATACTGCGGAAAATTGCCCAGATCATCAGTCCATAAGAAAGAACGGTCAAAAGCAGATTGACCAGCGGCATCCGGACAAACAGGCAGATCACGCACACGGCAACACCGATTCCCAGGATCACCATATTCAGTTTGTCTGTGCCGTATCGGCCGATCATAAAACGGCGGATCCAGGCGCTGATCTTATTCATAGGCTGAAACCCCTGCGGTTTGATATATGCACATTATATTGCAAATTTTCAGGATTTCAACCGTGCCGCTGTTTTATTCACGGAATGTTTACACCCCGCCTGCAAAGGCCAATGTCATTAAGGCTTGTCATTCTGAGGAGGGCGCAGCCTGACGAAGAATCTTTGGTCTCATATACCTTTAGATCCTTCGTCGCTTACGCTCCTCAGGATGACGCACACTTGTTAACTTAATGACATTGCCTGCAAAGGCGGGGTGTGTATCGTTTCATTCTTATTCCTTAACGCCTTCTACCAGGCCATTGGCCATACCTACCAGACCCTGCATTTCAGAGGGAATGATGATCTTGGTGGCCTTGCCATCGGCGATCTTCTGCATGGCTTCGATAGACTTCAGCTTGATGACCTGATCGTTGGGTGCCTTCTGGTTCAGCAGCTCCAAGGAATCTGCCATAGCCTTCTGCACTGCCAGAATGGCCTGTGCTTCACCGTCAGCCCTCAGGATCGCAGCCTGCTTCTCCGCCTCGGCCTTCAAAATAGCTGCCTGCTTTTCTGCGTCAGCTCTCAGAATGGCGGATTCCCGCTCACCTTCGGCGATCAGGATGGCGGATTTCTTCTGACCCTCGGCCTGCAAAATGGCCTGGCGGCGGTCACGCTCAGCCTTCATCTGCTTTTCCATAGAGCTCTGGATGTCAGCAGGAGGCAGGATGTTCTTCAGCTCCACACGGTTGACCTTAATGCCCCAGGGGTCGGTGGCCTCGTCCAGGATAGCGCGCATCTTGGTGTTGACCACATCACGGCTGGTCAGGGTCTGGTCCAGCTCCAGGTCGCCGATGATGTTACGCAGGGTGGTTGCGGTCAGAGTCTCCATGGCGGCCATGGGCTGCTCCACGCCGTAGGCATAGAGCTTGGGATCGGTGATCTGGAAATACACCACAGTGTCGATCTGCATGGTAACATTATCCTTGGTTATCACAGGCTGAGGGGGATAATCCAAAACCTGCTCCTTCATACTGACACGGCGGGCGATCCTGTCAATGAACGGGATCTTGATATGCAGACCCACACCCTGAACAGACTGGAACGCACCCAATCTTTCAATAACATACGCCCGGGACTGCTGTACCACATAGATGTTGGAGATGACTAAAACAAGAAGAACGATAATAGCAATGATAACAAATGGCATAACAAGACCTCCTATTATTTATAAAAAATTACTGAACGGGAATTTCCACAGGGGATACAAACACCTTAACACCTTCGATACGGTCTACCCGGATATAAGTTCCCTCGGGGATTGTGTCACTTCCGGTGCTGCGGGCAGACCAGTACATAGCTCCCAGCTTTACCTGCCCCGTGGCGGTCCTGTTATCGATACTGACGGTAACGAAACCGTTCTGCCCGACCAGAGCATCCACATTGGTACGGATCAGCTTGGGAGTGATATACTTTTTCACTACAGAGCGCAGCAGCAACAGCAATAAAACAGATACAGCCAGAAATACTGCGATCTGAATCCACAAACTTACAGAGAATAAGCTGAGGATCATAGCTGTAAGGGCTCCTGCAGCAAACCACAGGGAGACTACGGCCACTGTAGAAGCTTCCATACACAGAAAAATGACCATCAGCATCAGCCAGATCAGCGCTGCCAAATTCATTTCATTACCTCCTTTATTTTTCCCATAGGGTTGTGTAAATAGCATACCAAAAAAACGCCCCCGCGTCAATCGTCTCTGCCGAGAATCTAATTATTCCAAACAAGAAAATATTGGCCTTTTTGTTTTAATTTTTTCAAAACAGGTTGCACTTATGAAAAATATGATGTATAATTATAATGTAAAAATTTGGGCTTTTGCCCGTATATTTGGAGGAATGTCATCATGTTTAACGCAATGATCGAAGTTCTGAAGGCCAACCCCCGGAAGATCGTATTTACCGAGGGTCACGATGCCCGTATCCTGGAGGCCACTGCCCGGCTGGTTGAGGGCGGCTTTTTGACCCCCATTCTGATCGGCAACGTGGAAGAAGTCAAGGCCAATGCTGCCAAGGGCGGCTTCAACATTGAAGGTGTGGAGATCATCGATCCGCTGACCTACGCCGGTATGGACGAGATGGTCGCTAAGATGGTAGAGCTGCGCAAGGGCAAGATGTCCCCTGAGGACTGCAAGGCCGCTCTTTCCAAGGGCAACTACTTCGGCACCATGCTGGTAAAGATGGGCTATGCCGACTCCCTGCTGGGCGGCGCTACATATTCTACTGCCGACACCGTCCGTCCCGCTCTGCAGCTGGTCAAGACCAAGAAGGGTGTAAACCTGGTCTCCTCCTGCTTCATCATGGTCCGGGGCGACGAGAAGATCGCTATGGGCGATTGCGCCATTAACCTGAGCTACGAGGACACTCTGGATAAGGAAGGCAATGTGGTCCTCTCCGGCGCCCAGAAGCTGGCTGAGGTAGCTGTGGAAACTGCCAGAACCGCCAAGGTCTTCGGCATCGATCCCAAAGTCGCTATGCTCAGCTTCTCCACCAATGGCTCCGGCAAGGGCGGCACTGTGAAGCTGTGCCACGATGCCACTTCCATCGCCAAGGAGCTGGCTCCTGAGTTCGACATTGACGGCGAGATGCAGTTCGACGCCGCTGTTGCTCCCGAGGTCGGTCAGCTGAAGTTCCCCGGTTCCAAGGTCGCCGGTCATGCCAACACCTTCATCTTTCCCTGCATCGAGGCCGGCAACATCGGCTACAAGATCGCCCAGCGTCTGGGCGGTTACGAGGCCTATGGCCCCATCCTGCAGGGTCTGGCTGCTCCCATCAATGACCTGTCCCGTGGCTGCAATGCCGACGAGGTCTACAAGATGGCCATTATCAC
>JAGBSG010000089.1 GCA_017632035.1 Oscillospiraceae bacterium
ATCTGTATCGTTCCAACAATATCCCGATGTCCGTGCTTGGTTGGAAAACACCCAATCAGAAACAATACGAGTTAGAAAATATCATCTACATTTAGAACTTAATCAAATTTTCCCAGTCTCACATCATTGACAAACGTACAGTTATAAAAATTTTCACCTGACAAGCAGAGGGGAGGGCAAGGGCCTATGAGATATCTCAGCTCAGCTGGTTCTCAAAGGAGTTCACCTCGCCGATCTCACCCACCTCAAAGTAAATGTCGAGAATGGATTTGGCAACAGAGCCCATAGCGCTGCCGGAGCCGGCTTTTTCGCCGTAGACCGAAATGGCGATCTGAGGATCCTTGAAGGGAGCGTAGCACACAAACGCGCCGTTGTCGGACCGGTTCAAAATGCCGGTCTGGGCGGTACCGGTCTTTGCAGCAACCTCAATGGGATAGTTTTTAAAGAGTGTCTGGGCAGTGCCGCTCCATTTATCGGTACCTGTGACCACCATACGCATACCCTGCGTGTAGGCGTAATAGGCGTCGTCAGAGATCTGCAGTGTACTCAGGATCTCCGGCTGCGTTTCCTTGATCAGGCTGCGGTAATCTGAGGAAACTACCCGGTTCAGGAAGGTGGCCCGATACCGTGTGCCCCGATTGGCCAGGGTCGCGGTATAGACACACAGCTGCAGGGGAGTAAACTGGTTATCAGACTGGCCGATGGCAGACAGCACCTTGTCCGCGGCGTACCAGCCGGACTCATCACCCTTGTGGAACAGCTTCTTGGTCTGCTCGTTGGCTCGGTAACCCGTTTTTTCCGCCAGCTCGATGCCGGTGGGTTCACCCAGGCCCAGACTTTTCGCGGTTTGGTCCATAGCGTTCAGGGTGATCATGTCGCCCAACTCATAGAAGAAGTAGTTACACGAAACACACAGGGCCTCCATAGCGTTCAGGTAACCGTGGGTACCGCCCTTGGAGGTCCAGACCAGGCAGTCTGCTTCAAAGCCTTCGTATTTCTTAAAGGTACCAAGATCCTTGATCTCATGCAGACTGTTGATGGCATTGGAGTTGATGCCGGCCACGACCATAGACATTTTATAGGTAGAGCCCGGCGGGTAGGTGGCCTGAAATGCCCGGTTGAACAGGGGATTGTGATCGGCGTTCAGGATGTCGTTGTAGTCTTCAAAATAAGTGGACAGATTGTAGGTAGGGTAGCTGGCGCAGGCCAGAAGCTGCCCTGTTTTTACATCAATGGCGACCACCGCGCCACCTTCCACATCCCGGCCTGCGGCCTTTGGATCTTCGTTGTTACGCAGAGTCTCGATCTGTTTGGCCAGCTGATCCTCTGCAGCCATCTGCAGGTTGATGTCGATGGTGATCTCCACATTGTTACCGGCCACAGGCTCCTGCTTGTAGTAGGAGTCGAGGACCGTGCCGTCGGGAGCGACCTTATCTACACGGATGCCGTCAATGCCGTGGAGGTACTCTTCGAAGGCTGCCTCCAGACCGCTTTGGCCCACTTCGGCATCCATTTCATAGCCGCCTAGTTCTTTGTAGTATTCCCACTGGTCCTTGTCCATGGCACCTACAAAGCCCAGAATGTGGGCAGCGTAGTCTGTATGGTATTCACGGACAGTGGAGGCCTCAACATTCAGGCCCGGTGTGTTCAGCTCCAGAATGGCGGAAAGGTCCTGGTCCTTGGCGTCAGCGATGAAGACATAGTTGGCCAGATTGGTGCAGTTACGCAGGGTCAGCTCATAGCGGACACCCAGCACCAGCCGGGCATCCTCATCGGACCATTCCTCAGGGATCTTATAGCTTTCCCGAAGCTTGCGGATCAGCAGGGGGGCGGAGATATCCGAGTCCAGCGCGCCCCGGTTCTGCAGGAATTTCTGAAAATAGCCCTGCCAGGCGGAGTTATAATCGCCCAGGGTGTAGGTAAAGGGCCTTTCCTTGGTCATGGGGAAGTGGTCCGTGTATTCGATGCCCTGACTTTGGCACAGCTTGACCAGCTGGTAGATGGATTGGTTGGGGTTGGCAGAGCTGGTCAGAACATAGTGGTTGATGACCAGGTCATAGCTGGCCCGGTTGCCTACCAGCACATTGCCGTTTCGGTCCAGAATGTCGCCCCGGGCAGCCTTTACCCGGGTCCAGGTGGTGTAGGAAGTCGTGTTGTCCACCACACCGCCGGTCTGAAAGATCTGCATGTCATAGAGCTGGTACACGAAAAAGCCCAGCAGCAGGCCAAACAGGACGATGACGGAGCGGGCCCGGAATTGTGTCATTCTTTCCATGTTTCGCCTCCGATTTTTTCAATTGTCATAATGATGGGGTACAGTGCCGGCATCACCAGCAAGGACAGGCCGCCGGTCAGGAGAAATACAATGATACGGCTTGCTGTGATCAGGGAAAACAGCAGGCATATGCCGAACAGGCACATTTCATACAGCATAAGGGCAACGCCCGCGCACAGCATGGCGGCGCTGAAGCCCTTGCGCAGATAGGTCTGGCGGAAGATCGCGGCGGCGATGCCCAGAGCGGGCAGCAGCACGATCACATAATAGCCCGGGGCAGTGCCGGAAAACTGGTACATACAGGCCGCCACCAGGGAAAATACACTGCCGGTATGGGAGCCCTGCAGCACACAGATCAGCAAAATGGCGCAGGGAAGCAGATCCGTGGTAGCAGACAAAATACTCATGCGGCACAGGATTACATCCTGGATCGCCGAAAGGACCACCAACAAAAGGGCATACAGGCACCATTTGAGCAGCTTCATCCGCTGCTTTTGGGTCAGGTACAGCTTGCCCAGCAGGTCGGAATTGGTCTTATCCGGCCGAAATTCATACTTTCGTCTTGCCATGGCAGTTACCCGGCGTTGTAGGCGGTGAGGATGAACACCTGCTCCAGGGTGTCGATATCGGCGGCAGGCTCCAGAAGGGCAAACTTAGCCACGCCCGTATCGTCAAAGCCCGCGTCTACCACATAGCCCAGGATCAGATCTCTGGGATACACCGTAGAGCCGGAGGTGAACACCTGGTCGTTGTTGCGGATAACCGCGGAGCTGGGCAGATAATTCATGCGGAGCAGACCCCGTCTGCCGCCGGTGGAGTAATTGCCCTGGACCATGCCGTTGTAGCCTGAGGACGCCATGGTGGCGCTGATACCCAGAGAGGAGTCCAGCACGGTTTTGACCACGGCGTAGTTGGAGCCTACCTGGGTCACCAGGCCCACCACCTCGCCGTTGGCGGTAATGGCGCACATGCCCTCTTCAATACCGGCGTTTCTGCCCCGGTTGATGGTCAGGGTGCTGGTCCAGTCCGTAGAGCCCCAGGCGATGATATAGGCATCCACAAGCTCGTAATCCTCATGGGCATCCTTCAGGTCCAGCAGGTCACGCAGCCGGTCATTTTCACGGGAGACGGAGTCGGCAAGCCGGGCATCGTCCTCCATTTGGGCAAGCTTTTCCTTCAGGGCCGCGTTTTCCGCAGCCAGGGCCTCATAGCGGAACATATAGCTGTACAGCTGCTCAGCCTGATCGGTGAGCTTACTGACACCGGTGCGCAGCGGTGTCAGAACGCCCTGTACTACCATGTCGGGCAGGTTCAGACCGGTCAGGTTGCTGATGACGGCCAGTCCTACTGCCAGCAGGACGGCCACGACCAGAACGATCCGGACCCGTGTGGAAAAATAGTGTCTCATTGCGTATCCTCCATGATCTCAGGGGCGATCTGCTGCAGCATTTTCCAAAGCGCGCAGACGGGAAGTCCCATAACATTATAATAGTCGCCGTGCATTTTCTCAGCGAACAGGGCAGCACCGCCCTGGATGCCGTAGGCACCGGCCTTGTCCATAGGCTCGCCGGTGGCCACATACCGGGCAATCTCCTGCCGGGACAGAGGCCGAAAATGAATATCCGTGATCTCTGTGTGTACCAGCGCGGTATCGCCCCGGAGCACGGTCACGCCGGTCATGACCTGATGATCCCGGCCGGAAAGAGCCGTAAGCATCCGGATGGCATCGGCTTCGTCAGCGGGCTTTCCCAGAACCGTGCCGCCCAAAACCACAACGGTATCGGCAGCGATCACCACATCCTCGGGTGCTCTGGGCGTAGCCTCTGCCTTGGCACGGCTGACCCGGGCCACCTCATGGGCAGGTGCTTTTTTGGGGTCCATAGCTTCGTCGATATCAGAAGCCCGGATGACAAAGGGAATGTGGAACAGGCCCAGCAACTCCTTTCGCCGGGGGGATTGGGAAGCCAAGATCAGCTGCATAATAGGATCCTTTCGTGTTGGTCAGTCGATGCCCCGCAGGTACAGGCCTCTGGTACAGGCACCAGGGTCGAAGGCGGTGGGACTCTGCTGGGCAGCCAGTACCTGGTCCACCTCCTTGGGGTTTTCAGTGGTGAAGTAGAGCCGGGTGGCCCAAAGGCCCAGCCGGGCAAGGTCATCCTGCCGGTCCAGCCAGTTCAGCTTCTTGCCGTTGAGCAGGATGCTGCGGCAGGTGCTGCCGTCCTTGATAACGGGAAATTCCGCGCCGGTCTTGTCGATGAGCTTGACCGGGGACAGGTGGCAGGTGCATTCGCCGGTCTTGCCCTGGGTCAGGCAGTTTTCCGTGACCATCAGGGGAAGCCTGCCGTAGCTGAGGATCTCGCAGGGCACAGCCTTGCTTACATCCCGGATCTGGGGCAGGGTCATTTCAAAGCTCAGGGCGGTGGAGATCAGCTCCAGCTCCCGTGTAATATTGACAGCAAGGGAATTGTACAGATTCAGGCCGAAGTCGCCCCGGATGCTCATGCCGCACTCTCTGGCGGGGATCAGCAGACCCAGATTGCCCGCCAGCACCTCCCGGATGCCCAGACTGCGGACAGCGAACATAGCCTGCCGCAGTCTGGGAAGCTCGCCGTCGTGGACGATCCTGGGGAGCACGGCGCAGATCCGGACCCGGCGGCATAGCTCCATGGTCCATTCCGGATTCTCGGTCAGCAGATGGATGGGCACATACAGCACCGCAGGTGCCAGCTTCAAAAGCCGCCCTGTGACCTGTTCCCGTGTGGTGACCTGAACGGTCAGCTCCGGATGATGCCGGTTGCCGGCAAAATGGGTGATCCGTTGGGGCCTGGACACTCTGGGGGGTTCCCGGCGTGCCCGCAAAGCGGTGAGCTGATTGAGCACATCCCGGCGCATGGCGTTGATGGCCGCGGCGGACAGCATGAGGCCACCTTCCACATCGGCTGTGACCTCGGCGCACAGGTAGGGCGTGCCGCCGGTCTTGTTCAGCCGGTCAGAGAGCATTTGCGGTGTCAGCTCCTGGGTTCGGGCCGGTTCAGGGACAGGGCCCTGGGCACTGCAGACCCGGCCCTCCGGGTCAGTCACAGTCAAAAGGCTTCCGCCTGCGGTGACGGAGATGGCAAACCGCAGGGGGACAAGGCTGTTTTCCGTGGATTCATAGGTCAGCCGGGCTTCCTTGAGCCATGCGGTGTCCTCGGTCTTGTCCTCCCGGATGCCGAACATGGCCTTACCGGTCTGGCCGGTATAATATCCGTCGGTAAAGCCCTGACGGTTAAAGGCGGTGTGCAAGGAGACCAGCATGGGGCGGGTCACATTGCCGCTGTCCAGGGCCTGACGGTAGACCCGTGTGACGGTAGCCACATATTCGGGCCGCTTCATCCGGCCCTCCAGCTTGAGGGAGGCTACGCCCATATTCTCCAGGTCCTGCAGGTAGGGCACAAGGCAGTTATCCTTCAGGCTCAGGGGGTAGCGGTGCTCCCAACGGCCATAGCCATAGCTCTGGCGGCAGGGCTGGGCACACCGGCCCCGGTTGCCGGAGCGTCCGCCGATAGCGGCGGAGAGATAGCACTGGCCGGAATAGCTCATGCATAAAGCACCGTGGGCGAATACTTCGATCTCGATGGGGGAGTTCTGGCAGATATAGCGGATCTCTTCCCGGCTCAGCTCCCGGCTGAGCACCACCCGGTGCAGGCCCCATGCAGCGCACAGCAGCACGCCGGGCAGGGAATGCACGGTCATTTGGGTAGAGCCGTGGAGAGGGAGCTGGGGCGCCATCTGCCGGCAAAGCTGGATCACGCCCAGGTCCTGGACGATGAACGCATCCACACCGCTGACAGCAGCATGGCGGATCAGCTCCGCGACCTCGGGGATCTCCCGGTCGGACACAAGGGTGTTCAGGGTCAGATGTACAGCAACGCCTCGCACATGGCAGTATTTCACCGCCTCTACAAGGGTCTGGGGTGTGAAGTTTTTCGCGCCCTGTCGGGCGTTGAAGGTGCCGCAGCCCAAATATACGGCGTTGGCGCCGTTTTGCACGGCAGCCCGGAGGGCCTCCATAGACCCCGCCGGAGCTAACAGTTCCAGCATAGCATATCTCCCCATCATGGTATACTTACACGCATTATAACACAAAACCGGCGGCAGTTCTACCCCAGACATAAAAAATTCAAAATTTAATTTAAGTGGAACAGCATAGCCCCTCTGCTTGCGCCGCAAAAAGGGCGGCATGACTGGCCTTAGTGTAAAATAATCATTGGCAAATAAAAAATGAGAAGGAGCCGAAACTCCCTCCCACTTGTCATCATGTGTTAATATGTAAGTTGTCCAGACAAACATAGAAAGCAGATGACAAGAATGAATATAACACTAAACATTGAAATTAGCAACACGGAAATCAGAGATTTTGGTGAATTGGAGCGAGAAATTTTTGACATTGCATTAGGTGTGGGACGGCAGTTAATGCAGCAGACATTAGAAAAGCTGGATGACGAACTGCTTGCAGACCGGGATGTGAGCCGTTACCGCAACAAAGGTTTTCAACAGACCTGCATCAAAACGAAGTTGGGCACGGTAGAATACAAGCGACGTGTATATGTGGACAATGCCGCCCCGGAAAGTGCACGGTGCGTACACCTGCTGGATGAAGCATTGGATATAGATAAGGTGGGTTTGGTATCGGCAGAGATGTGCCGAATCGCCGCAACAGCCGTATGTGAAACGAGTTACCGGGGCGCTGCGAAGCTGATCTCGGAGACCACCGGACTGGATATCACTGAGCAAGGTATATGGGATGTTATTCAAAAAGCTGGGCGAGTCTCAAGTGTCGCTGGTTCAGCGACACGCAGAGCTTGCACAACTCCACAAGGGCACTGGTGCCCTTGTGACAAAGCTTCTATACGAAGAAAATGATGGGATATGGCTCAAACTGCAGGGAAAATCCAGGCAAGAACATGGTCCATCCATGGAGATGTAGGTGGGTATCGCTTACGATGGTGTGCAATTGGCAGAAACCAAGTCCGGAAAACGCAGAGTTTTAGATAATAAAGTAGCATACGCCAGCTTTGAAAATGCAAAAACATTCCGTAAAAACAAGGAAGGACTGGTGGCAAGCCGGTTTGATGTAGATGAAATAGAACTCCGGGTATGCAACGGTGACGGAGCAAACTGGATCCGACAAAAGAACAGTACCCATTGCATCGATGTACTGGATAAGTTTCACCGGAACAAGAAAATTACAGAGTGCGTGCGAGATCCTGCGTTTGCGGCACTTTTGCGAGGACTTCTGTATAGTAAAAATATTAATCTGCTATTGGAGTGCCTGGAAGCGCAGATAAATTCTGTTTCTGACCCAGCAGAAATTGAAAAGCTGAAGGAACTGCAAAGCTACTACCGGGAGAATAAGTCATCCCTACTAAGCTACTACGACAGAGATATTGCGATTCCGGAGACCAGAGAGCCGGGTGTGATCCACCACGCAAGGCTTGGCAGTATGGAAAGCAATGTGTTCACACTGATCGGCAACCGGATGAAGGGCCGCCGTGCTTGCTGGAGTGAAAGGGGCGCAAACAATCTTGCTGTACTTCTGTGCCAAAGACATACCGTAGGCTTTGAGAACCTGTTTGCGGCACTTCCGTCAATTCCACGAAAAGAACCGGAATTTGTTGACACCCTGCCGCTGTACAGTGCGGACAAGATTCCCAAAAGAGAGGGAAAGGGCTACGAGTGGAAAGACCGCCTGACCATCTCCGGTACAACAAGCTGGCTCAGCAGATTCTTGAAAGATATCTCTAAATCCAATAATTTTTGACATAGGGAATTCAATGCCACCATGTCAAGCGAAGCATACCCTTTTTACTCTTGTATGCCACTACCGTAGTAACAACTGCCTTACAGATTTAACACAGAACGCAAAATCCCCACAAAAAATCTTGCCAATATTTACTTGACACATACATGACTGGCCCTTATCCCGGAATCGGCTTGCTTTTTTATATGGTATATGCTAAAATTACATAAGTTGATTTTTGTCGAAAGGAGGCGTGTGTATGCGGCGGCTGGTGGCTGGGCTTCTGTGCCTGATGCTGATGCTTTCTGTTTCTGTGACCGGCTGGGCGGCATCCAGTGCCTCCTCCGGCACGCTTTCTGCCACCGTGGCGGAAAATGGCAGCTGTCAGGTAGCGCTGGAGCTGCAGCTGCACCTGGAAAGTGCGGACAAGGACCTGACCTTCCCTCTGCCCAGAGGCGCCAGGAATGTGACCCTCAACGGCAGCTCTGCCCGCACCAGACGCAGCGGTGATTACATCCTGGTAGACCTGGGCCGGCTGGTGGGCAGCGCCACGGGAGATTTCTCTGTGCGGCTGCAGTATAGCCTGCCCAATGTGGTGGACTATAACGAGATCGGCCAGCTGGAGCTGACACTGCCTATGCTGTCAGGCTTTGCCTACCCTGTGGAGCAGATGCAGTTTTCTGTGATCCTGCCCGGCAATGTGGAGGGCAAACCCGCCTTCTCCAGCGGCTATTTTCAGCAGACCATTGAATCGGACATTACCTATACCGCGGTGGGCAACCAGATCTCCGGCTCCGTGCTGGCAAGCCTGAAGGACAGGGAGACCCTGACCATGACCCTGGGTGTCAGCGAGGGAATGTTCCCCCAGGACCCCACCAGACAGTGGTCCGTGGGTGTGGTGGAGATCCTGATGATCGCTCTGGCAGTGCTGGCACTGCTTTACTGGCTCATCTTCCTGCGCTGCGCGCCCTTCCGGCGTATCCGCAGTACCCTGCCGCCTCAGGGCCTTACGGCGGGGCAGCTGTCCAGCGCCCTTACGGGTCAGGGGGCTGATCTGACGATGATGGTCCTTTCCTGGGCCCAGCTGGGGTATATCCTCATCCATCTGGAGGACAGCGGCCGGGTGACCTTGCACAAGCGCATGGATATGGGTAACGAGCGCAGCGGCTATGAGGTCCGCATTTTCAATCAGCTTTTCGGTAAGCGCAAGCAGGTGGACGGCACAGGCTACCACTACGCCAACCTGTGCCGAAAGGTGGCTGCCAAGGCAGGCGACATCCGGGATCTGTACCAGCGCCGAAACGGAAACCCCCGGGTGTTCCGGGGGCTGTGTGCCCTGATCGGGCTCTTTGGCGGCGTCTCTTTGGGCGTGGCCATTGCCGGGGACGCGGTGCTGGGTGTGCTGCTCATTGTGATTTTGGGCCTGCTGGGCGGTATCAGCGCCTGGTTCATGCAGGATTGGGTCAGGGGGCTGCACCTGAATAATAAGCTGGCTCTGTATATCGGCCTTGGCCTGTGCGGCCTTTGGTTTTTAATCGGCCTTGCGGCGGACCGCACCGGTGTCGCTTTGGCCATGAGCGCCGCACAGCTGCTGGCAGGTCTGATGCTGGCCTATGGCGGCCGCAGAACGCCCCTTGGCAGGCAGACGGCTGCCCAGATCCTGGGCCTGCGGCGCTATCTGCAACGGATCTCCCCGGAGGAGGTCAAGCGCGTCAGCCGCTACGACCCGGATTTCTATTTTAACATGGCACCCTATGCTGCGGCACTGGGTGTGAACAGGTCCTTTGCCCGGCGGTTTGGCCGGAAGCGGCTGGCTGGGTGCCACTACCTGACCACCGGCATGGATGGGCATATGACGGCCCTGGAATGGAGCGAGGTCATGGACCGGGCAGTCACAGCGCTGGATGCCCGGCAGAAGCGCCTGCCCATAGAGCGGCTCATGGGAAGATGAATATACTACCAAAAGGGGCAGCCATGGGCTGCCCCTTTGCCGTACCGCCTGTCATCCTGAGCAGCGAAGCGACGAAGGATCTCGGTGGACAGAAGAACGGATTCTTCGGTCACTGCGTTCTCTCAGAATGACATACAAATTATTCATGCGCTACATACAGAGCACCCCCTGAGGCCTTGGCCTCAGGGGGCATTACTGGTTCTCAGCAGTAGAAATCCTTGATCTTTTTGGCGCGGCTGGGGTGGCGGAGCTTGCGGATAGCCTTGTTCTCGATCTGGCGGATGCGCTCACGGGTCACGCCGAAGATCTGACCCACCTCCTCCAGGGTGTGGGTGCGGCCGTCGTACATGCCGAAGCGCATACGCAGTACATCGGCTTCCCGCTCGGTCAGGGTGTCCAGGATCTCCTTCAGGGCCTCGGCAAGCAGAGCGTTGGAGGTGGCGTCGGCAGGGCCGGGGGTGCGCTCATCCTCCACAAAAGAGCCGATGGAGGTATCCTCTTCGTCACCTACGGGGGTATCCAGGCTCAGGGTGTCCGCCGCGGTGCGGTTGGCCTCGATGATCTTCTCCACAGGCAGGCCCAGCTCCTTGGCGATCTCTTCCACGGTGGGCTCACGGCCCAGCTCCTGGACCAGCTTCCGGTTGCACCGGGTGGCCTTGTTGATGACCTCTACCATATGCACCGGAACCCGGATGGTACGGGCCTGATCGGCAATGGCTCTGGTAATGGCCTGCCGGATCCACCAGGTGGCATATGTAGAGAATTTGTTTCCCTTTGTCCAATCAAATTTGTCTACCGCCCGGATCAGGCCGGTGTTGCCCTCCTGGATCAGGTCCAGAATGTGCAGACCCCGTCCGGAATATTTTTTCGCAATGGAGACCACCAGACGCAGGTTGGCCTCGGTAAGCTTATTCTTGGCGGCCTGGTCGCCCTCTGACACCAACTTGGCAAGCTCTACCTCTTCTTCCGCAGACAGCAGCTTGATCTGGCCGATCTCTTTCAGGTACATGCGCACCGGGTCGTCCAGATTGTATTCCGCTGCCAGATCCACAGGATCTACCAGCTCTTCTTCCTCCATGCCGGACAGGTCCACATCATCGTCCAGCTCGATATCCAGCACAGGATCTTCGTCAGCGCCCAGCTCCAGGTCCAGATCCGCACTGACCACCTGGATGTTCATGGCCTCAAAACGGTCGTAGATATCTTCGATCTTTTCCGCGGACAGGTCCATCTTTTCCAGCAGAGCGTTCAGCTCGGAGGTACGCACCATGCCGTCCTTACGGCCCTGGGCGATCAGGGCCTGCAGGGCCGCCTGCAGATCCTCTGTATTCTTTGCGGGCTTCTTCGGTGTACTCATGGCAACAAGCTCCCTCTTTTTCTTATGTAAGCCGTTAGACTATATATCGATTTTCTGCCTTTGACAAGGGGTTTTGACCAAAAAATTTTTGAAATTTGCAGCTTTCGGCGGTTTTTGTCGCCGCACAGTATGAGTTTACCCCCGGAATCGCAAAAACATACAGTTTACTTTTGGAGGAAACTTCGCTATAATCTAAAAATAGAGAATTATGCCCTGCGCGATCCGTCTTATTTGAGGTGTACCGTATGACTGAACTTTCCAAAATCAGAAATTTTTCGATCATTGCCCATATCGACCACGGCAAGTCTACCCTGGCTGACCGGCTGCTGGAGGAGTGCGATGCCATCGACCAGCGCATCCGTGCCGAGCAGATGCTGGACTCCATGGAGCTGGAAAAGGAGCGTGGCATCACCATCAAGGCAACCGCCGCTACGCTGACCTATACCGCCGATGACGGCGAAACCTATGCCCTGAATCTCATCGATACTCCGGGCCATGTGGACTTTAACTATGAGGTCAGCCGAAGCCTGGCTGCCTGTGAGGGCGCTGTGCTGGTGGTGGATGCCTCCCAGGGCGTGGAGGCCCAGACTCTGGCCAACACCTATCTGGCCATTGACGCAGGGTTGGAGGTCCTGCCGGTGATCAACAAGATCGATCTGCCCTCTGCCCGGCCTGCCGAGGTCAAGGCGGAGGTGGAGGATATCATCGGCATTCCCGCCGAGGATTCCCCGGAGATCTCTGCCAAGAACGGCATCAATATCCACAGTGTGCTGGAAATGATCGTAAAGGATGTGCCCGCGCCTACCGGCGACCGGGAAGCGCCTCTGCAGGCGTTGATCTTTGACAGCCAGTATGATTCCTACCGGGGCGTGATCGTCTACACCCGGATCAAGCAGGGCACCCTGCGGCCCGGCATGGATATTAAAATGATGGCCACCGGTGCTGTATATAAGGTAGTGGAAGTCGGCATTATGAACCCCATGGGCCTGATCCCCAAGGAGGCCCTGGGCGCAGGCGAGGTAGGCTACATCACCGCATCCATCAAGACTGTGGCCGATACTCAGGTGGGCGATACCATTACAACTGTAGAAAACCCTGCCCCGGAGCCCCTGCCCGGCTACCGGCCTGTGCAGCCCATGGTGTTCTCCGGCGTGTATCCGGCAGACGGGGCCAAGTATCAGGACCTGCGGGAGGCTCTGGAAAAGCTGAAGCTCAACGATGCGTCCATGTCCTACGAGCTGGAAAGCTCCATTGCCCTGGGCTTTGGCTTCCGCTGCGGCTTTTTGGGACTGCTGCATATGGAGATCATTCAGGAGCGGCTGGAGCGGGAGTACAATCTGGATCTGATCACCACAGCCCCCAATGTTGTCTACCGTGTTACCAAGAATAACGGCGAGGTGCTCATGGTCTACACGCCTCTGGACTATCCCGATCCCATGGAGATCCAGCTGGCGGAAGAGCCCTTTGCCAAGGTCAATTTGATCGCGCCTCAGGAGTATGTGGGCAATATCATGGAGCTGGCCCAGCAGCGCCGGGGCGAATTTAAGGATATGGTCTACCTGGATGCCAACAGGGTGGAGCTGCACTATGAAATGCCCCTGAACGAGATCATTTACGATTTCTTCGATGCTCTCAAGTCCCGCACCCGGGGCTACGGCAGCCTGGACTATGAGCTCATCGGCTACCGGCCCAGCCGGCTGGTGAAGCTGGATATCCTCCTCAACGGCGATATCGTGGACGCATTGAGCTTCATCCTTTTTGCGGACAATGCCTATCCCCGTGCCCGGAAGATCTGCGAGAAGCTGAAGGAGAATATTCCCCGTGCCCAGTTTGAGATCCCGGTGCAGGCGGCCATCGGCGGCAAGATCATTGCCAGAGAGACCATCAAGGCCCTGCGCAAGGATGTGCTTGCCAAGTGCTACGGCGGCGATATCACCAGAAAGAAGAAGCTGCTGGAAAAGCAGAAGGAAGGCAAGAAGCGTATGCGTACCTTCGGCACGGTGGCAGTGCCCAGCGAGGCCTTTATGGCTGTGCTGAAGCTGGACGAGGATTAAGCAGAGAGGATTCGAACCACAATAGCCTCTCAGCGGCCTTTTTTGCCGCTTTTTACCTTGGCTTCCTTGCCTTGCGTCAGCAAGGCTGCGTCATTCGCACTAAAAATCGATCAAAAATTTCTCGCTGAGAGGTGCTTCGCAGTTTTCGGCCCCCTGCTTTTTTCAAGGCAAAGAAAATCACGCAGGGAATACCCTTCGGTATTTTCAAGGGATTTTCTGCAGGATTGGGAAATGCAGGCGGCTGTAAACCTGTTGGGGTTCGAGTCCTCTCTGCTTAAAGGAGGTTTCCCCATGGCCATTCTCAAACGCAAGAATAAGATCCCTCTGGGGATCTATGTCCATGTGCCCTTTTGCCGCAGCAAGTGCCAATACTGCGATTTCTATTCTTTGACCACCAAGGACGACAAGCTGCTGGACAGCTATATCGATGCCATGTGCGCCCATATCAAGGAAGCCGGCAGCTTAGCCCCCTCCTACCGGGTGGACACGGTATATTTCGGCGGCGGTACACCCACATTTTTCGGCGCGGAGGGTCTGGCAGTGCTGCTGACAGCCATCCGCCGCAGCTTCGATGTGGCAAACGATGCGGAGATCACCTTTGAGGCCAATCCGGATTCTGTTTCCGATAAGCTTTTGCGCAGGCTGCGGGCCGAGGGCTTTAACCGGGTGAGCCTGGGCATCCAGTGCGACGATGATGCCATTTTGCAGAAGATCGGCCGCCCCCACAATTACGCCCAGGCCGTATCCGCGGTAGACCGCATCCGCAAGGCCGGCTTCCGGAATCTGTCGCTGGATCTGATGTACGGCCTGCCCGGTCAGACCCTGGAGGGCTGGGAATCCACCCTGCGCCGGGTGCTGTCCCTGAATCCCGAGCATGTGAGCTGCTACGGCCTGAAGGTGGAGGAGCGCACGCCTTTGTACCAGTATAAGGATCTGTGCAACCTGCCTGACGACGATCTGCAGGCCGATATGTACCTGGCGGCGGTAGAGATCCTGCGCACCAAGGGCTACCGGCAGTACGAGATCTCCAACTTTGCCAAAAAGGGTCTGGTGTCCCGGCACAATATGAAATACTGGCTGGGCGGTGAATACCTGGGCTTTGGCCCCGATGCCAGCTCCGATTTCGGAGGCAAGCGGTTTACCATGGTCCGGGATCTGCTGGCCTATATCGACGGCGTCAAGAACGGTGGTTCTGTCATTACAGAAATGCAGGAGATCCCCCGCCGGGAGCGGGCAGGAGAATACCTGATGACCCGCCTGCGCACCACCAACGGCATCAACCAGGCCGAGTACGAAAAGTATTACCTGCTGCCCTTTGCCCCTCTGGAGGAGGCTATGGAGCGGTTTGCCAAGCAGGGCCTGGCCTCCAAAGCGCCCGACGGCAGATGGTATCTGTCACCCGAGGGCTTTTTGGTGTCCAACTCCATCATCACCGACCTGCTGCTGATCCAGGAGAACACAGTTCCCCTGGCCAAGAAACGGTATTAAACAGAAAAAGGGGCTGTCTGGCTAAGGGCAATTTGCATAAAAGAAATGAAAAGGCAAGACTGTCATTCCGAGTGGACCCTGAGCGCAGTCGAAGGGGGAATCGAGGAATCTACGCACTATATTGCTGCTAAGCAGTCAAATAGTGCCAAGATCCTTCGACTCCCCTTCGTCTTCACTCAGGGTCGCTCAGGATGACAGCCTTTTTTGTAGCTTTATCTTTCTTGGGCTATTTGTTCATTTTTACATTAATGAGACAGCCTCTTCGTTTTTTCAAATAGACTATTGACAAGCGGGAGATTCCTGTGTATACTAACTGTACTAATACAGTTAGTACAGTTAGTACGGAGGTGGTTCTTACGGTACAGCTTGACTATCGGGATGCCCGGCCCATTTACACCCAGATCGTGGATAATTTCCGCAATCAGGTAAAGGCCGGTATCCTGCAAACGGGAGATAAGCTTCCCAGTGTCCGGGAGCTGGCAACGGCCCTGACCATCAACCCCAATACCATCCAGCGGGCCTATCGGGAGCTGGAAATGGAGGGCTGGATCGCATCTGTGCCAGGAAAGGGCAGCTTTGTGTGCGGTGTGCCCGGGGGCGCTCAGCCGGAGCAGCTTGCTCTGCTGGAAAGCTTCGACAAAACCGTGGCGGCGCTGCAAAAGCTGGGCATGACCACCCAGGAGCTGATGGCGCGGCTGCAGCAAGGAGGGAATGAAAATGCTTGAACTGAAAAATATCACCAAGACCTTTGGCACATTTAAGGCTCTGGATGATCTGACCATGACTGTGCCCAAGGGTGCGGTCTATGGCCTGGTTGGCCCCAACGGAGCGGGCAAGTCTACGGCGATCCGCCATATGCTGGGTGTTTACCGGCCCGACAGCGGCAGTGTCCTGTTTGACGGCCAGACGGTATACGAAAATCCCGGCGCAAAGGTCCGCGTCGGCTCTATCCCCGATGAAATATTCTTCTTTCCCTCGGCCACCCTGGAGGATATGCGCAGATACTATGCAGGGATTTATCCCCAATTTGACAATGCCCTGTTCGATAAGCTCTACGAGGTATTCCAGCTTCCGAAGAAGATGCCTCTGCGCCGGTTCTCTAAGGGTATGCAGAAGCAGGCGGCCTTCCACCTGTGCATCTGCACCAAGCCGGATATGCTGGTACTGGATGAGCCGGTGGATGGCTTGGATCCTGTGATGCGGCGGCAGGTGTGGAGCTTGCTGCTCAGTGAGGTGGCCCAGCGGGAGACCACAGTGCTGATCTCCTCCCATAATCTGCGGGAGCTGGAGGATATCTGCGACTATGTGGGCATTATGGACCACGGCAAAATGCTCCTGGAGCGCAGCCTTGCGGATATGCAGGGCGCTACCCACAAGCTGCAGCTGGTGGGCGAAGTGCCCGATGGGCTGGAGGTCCTGCACGAAAGCAGCTCCGGGCGGCTGCGGACTCTGGTGGTCCGGGGCAATGCCCGACAGATCGAAGAAACTGTCAAGGCGACCGAGCCTGCCTATCTCGATGTGCTGCCTCTTTCCCTGGAAGAGATCTTTATTTACGAGCTGGGAGGTGTGAACTATGAAGTTAAGAACATCGTACTTTAACCCGGAAGCCCTGCGCAAGAATGTCACCCGGTTCGCACCGGCCTGGGCTCTGTACACCCTGTTCTGGCTTATGCTCGTATTTATGATGCAGGACGGCAACCGTTGGCCCGACGATTTTGCCCGAAACATGGGGGAAAGTCTGCAGTTTACACCGGTATTCAACCTGGGGTATGCCCTGCTGTGCGCCCAGCTGCTGTTTGGAGATCTGTATAATGGCAAAATGTGCAACGCTCTGCACGCCATGCCCCTGCGCCGGGAGGGGTGGTTTTTGACCAATGTAGCCAGCGGTATTTTGTTCGGCCTGGTGCCCAATCTGGCTGTCACGCTGGTATCCTGCGCCTTTACGGGAGAGTATTGGATGGTGGCACCGCTGTGGCTGGCAGGCAATACTCTGCAGTATCTGTTCTTCTTCGGTGTAGCGGTACTCAGCGCCTACTGCGTGGGCAACCGCTTTGCCATGGCTTTGGTATATGCGATTATCAATTTCTTCTCTCTGATCGCATACTGGCTCATAGAGAGCCTGTATGTGCCTATGCTCTATGGCATCGTCATTGATCTGGAGCCTTTTTATCTGTTTAGCCCGGTATACAAGATGGTCGGGGCGGGGGATTATATATTGGTGTCTTATGATCTTTCTATCGTGAAAGCGGAGGAGGGCTGGGGTTATCTGGCTGTGTGTGCCGGCATCGGTGTGGCGCTGATGGGTATTGCGCTGCTGCTCTACCGCCGGCGGAATCTGGAATGTGCCGGAGACTTTGTGGCGGTCAAGGCCTTGGGGCCTGTATTTCTGATCCTTTACTGTCTCTGCGGCGGCGCTGTGAGCTATCTGTTCTTTTCTTTGTTCGTAGGTGACGAAAGCCTGTTTTTCCTGGTCATCGGCATGACTGTGGGCTGGTTCACAGGGCATATGCTGCTGGCACGGACGGTTCGGGTCTTTGGGAAAAAGAAGCTCATTGGCTGGGGCGCGCTGATTTTGATATTTTTTGCGACCCTGGGACTGACCAAGCTGGATCCTTTGGGGATCACCAGATGGGTACCTCAGGCCCAGCAGGTAGAAAGCGTAATGCTCAATACCGGCGTTCGGTATAACCGGGGGGAGGATGCCTATGTACTGACTGACCCTGCGGATATTGAAAGCATTCTTTCTGTGCACCGCTACGGTATCGACAATCCGGATGCGGACTACAACGGCAAAGCCGATGTGCAGCTGACGATCTCCTACCGGCTGAAGAGCGGCAGAACTGTCAGCCGCAGCTATGCGGTGGATGTGGATACTACCCAGGGGAATACCCTGAAAAGCCTGCTCAGCCGCAAGGAGTTTGTGCTGGGAACCAAAGAGGATGCCCAGACCTTTGCCCGGTCGCTGATGTTGATCTATACGGAAAGAGGAATGAAGATCCAAGGTGAGGATATGGCGGGTCTTCTGGAAGCCATGATGCAGGACTGCGCTGCGGGAAATATGGCCCAGGAGTCAGCCTTCTATCAAAGCGGAGGGATCGCCGAATGGCTCACGCTGCAGGTCATGGAGGATGATCAGAACACATTTGCTTGGATGGTCCGTGTTTATAAATCCAGCGAAAACACACTGGCCTGGCTGGAAGCCCATGAAATGCTGCTGGAGCAAGAAGATAAGTATTCCGGGAAATACGGCTAACTGCCCCAACGCCCTGCTCCATTTGGTGCAGGGCGTTGAGTTTTTAAAAACTTTTGACAAACGGTCATAAGTCACAAAAGCCCAAAACGGTCAAATGCATATATCATACTTTCTCTCCGGCGGGAAAGTATGCAAAGAGCCGCCGAGGACCTTCCGTATGGTCCTCGGACTCCCCAGACGGCCTAAGGGGGAAGCAAATTAGATTTCTGTTGTCGAACCTTTCATCCGCTTCCCCCTTAGGAATCCCGTTGTAAAATGGTTATTTGTCGCATTTGTCGGTTGGCTGCTTTCTGATGCTCTGTTCCCTGAGATATAGGCCTGTGCATATTCTGGGGGCTTGGGTCATAGGCTGTACCACAAAGCTTGGGAGGGATCGGTATGAAACGGGCAGGATGGTTATTGGTGGCAGTGGCGCTGTTGGTGGGGCTGCTGCCCATAGGCGCAGGGGCTGTGGAGCTGAAGGTGGCGGGCAAGAGCGCTCTGCTGATGGATGTGACCACGGGAACGGTGCTCTATGAAAGCAATGCCCATGAGGCACTGGCGCCTGCCAGCGTCACCAAGGTCATGACTATGCTGCTGATCATGGAGGCTGTCGATTCCGGCAAGATCGGCTGGGATGATACGGTGACTACCTCAGAAGCCGCCGCAGCCAAGGGCGGCAGCCAGGTCTACCTGAAGGTGGGCGAGACCATGACGGTTACGGATATGGTCAAGTCCATTGCCGTATCCTCGGCCAACGACTGTGCCTGCGCCATGGCAGAGCATATTGCAGGCTCTGAATCGGCCTTTGTGGATCTGATGAATGCCCGGGCCAAGGAGCTGGGGATGAACGATACCCATTTTGTCAACTGTACCGGGCTGGACGACAGCGAGGAGGCCAAGGAACACCGGACTTCTGCCCACGATATCGCCGTGATGTCCCGGCAGCTGTTGAAGAATCACCCGGATATTAAAAAATTCACCACCATCTGGATGGATACGGTCCGGGACGGCACCTTCGGCCTGTCCAACACCAATAAGCTGGTGCGATTTTACCAGGGGGCGACAGGGCTGAAAACAGGCTTTACCTCCGGGGCGGGCTACTGCCTGTCGGCCTCGGCAGAGCGTGACGGCATGGAGCTGGTGGCGGTGGTCATGGGCTGCGAGACCTCTCAGGACCGGTTTGCAGCCTGCAAATCCATGCTCGATTACGGCTTTGCCAATTTCTCGCTGATCGACCCCAAGCTGCCCGAGGATATTTGCGTAAAGGTAAGGCTGGGCCACGCAAAATCGGTAAAGGCCGTTGCCGGAGCGGATGGGTCTTTGCTCATCGATAAATCCCAGAGAGATCAGGTGACCACCGAAGTCAAATTGGAGCAGGAGCTCACGGCACCGGTAAGCCAGGGCCAGCGGCTGGGGACTATGACGGTCCGGGCCGGGGAGCAGATCCTGGCCCAGGTGCCCCTGGTGGCCCAGAACGGCGTCAGCCGCCTGAGCTGGGCAGACCTGTTCTTGCAGATCCTCCGCCGGGTAGCTATGGCAAAAACAGAATAAACAAATATAAAATGCTGTCATTGCAGAGGTGAACCTTTGCAATGACAGCATTTCTAATTACTCAACTTCCGCGGAGGTGATGGGGCGCAGAGCGCCGTAGTCATCAAAGCGGGTGTCGTTGACATCGGTGAGGAATACCAGCTTCGCGGCGGTATCCTCCAGGCCGGTCATTTGGGCCAGGGCCTTGGCCTCTGCGGCGTTTCTGCCCTCCAGGTACATTCTGGTGCGGCCCTCGGGCAGAGTAAGGGTGGGATCCTCCACCAGAAAGGATACGGCAAACCGGTCGGTAGAGCTGACACTGACCAGACTTTTTATGGCAGTGATCAGGGCTTCCTTCTTGTCGCCCTTGAAGACGATCTTGTCCGTATCCGGGAAGCGGAAGTCCGAGAAGACCACCTCATCAAAGCCCAGGTCCTTCAGCTGGGCGGCGGTCTGCATCAGGTAGGAAAGTGTACCCTCACTGGCAGGATTCAGCCAGTAGCAGTTGGTCTCCTTTTCCATCCACAGGTAGCCGCCGGAGGTGGGCAGGCCGTCAGGCACATTGTTCAGGCCGTAGTAATAGTCCCGCAGGGCAGGGACTTTGGCGATGACATACAGCTCTGAATCTGCCAGATATTCGATCAGCTCGTCCATCTCGGTGGTGTCGATGCCCTTGTAGGCGGGGCCCAGAGAGGTGCTGTAGAAGTATCTGCCCACCATGTCCTTGACCTCGATGAGCACCGGGGTCTGGGCCGGGAGCTTGCGCAGCTGGGCCTGCACGGCAGAAATATCCTCCGCCAGCATATCCCGGGTCACATAGTAGCCCGCCAGCTTGGAAAGCTCCGTGCTGATATCCAGGGCGTTATCGCCCTCGTTATAGTAAATATCTACAGTGAAGTTGTCCTCAGGCGGCTTGGCCAGCTCACCGGACAGGTGCTCCGCGGACTGGCTGAAATCCAGCTTGGCGCCGTCCCGGGTATACACCATATACCGGTCAAGCCACAGCAGCCACACCATCCACACCAGGATCAGCACCAGCACCAGAAACAGCGCCGTGATGCCCAGATTGCGCAGGGTGCGCCGGGTTCGATAGGGTAGGGTCATGTTGTTCTCCTTTTTGCGGTGACGCAGCGCCAGTCCTCCTTGGCGCGTACCGCGGTGACAGTAAGCCCTGCGGCCTGCAGGGCAGCGGTGACATCCTGTAAGCGGCTGTCCAGAATACCGGAGCAGATCAGGGTGCTCTCACAGCCCAAAAGCTGGGGCAGCACCGGGGCAAGGCTGATGATCACATCGGCTACGATGTTGACCAGCACCAGGTCATACTGCCTGCTTTGCAGCTGTGCCATCAGCCGGCGGTCGGCGGTGACATTGCCGGTATACGCCGTAAATTCCGGGCTGCGGAAGCCATTATAGGCGGCGTTTTCCCGGGCGATATCCTCGGCCTTGGGATCGATGTCCACGCCGATGGCAGAGGCTGCCCCCAGCCGCAGGGCGGCAATGGAAAGAATGCCGCTGCCGCTGCCCAGGTCCAGACAGCTGCCTCCCTGGGGAAGCATGGCTTCCATGGCCTCCATGACCATTTGGGTGGAGGGGTGTGCGCCGGTGCCAAAGGTCAGGCCCGGGTCCAGGATCACAGGCAGGCGGCCCTGGGTATCTGTGTCAGCCAGCCAATAAGGCAGCACCACCAGGTGCTCTCCCACAGCCTGGGGCGGATAGTTTTCCTTCCAGCTTTCCTCCCAGTCGGTCTGCTCCAGGGAAGTGACTGTCAGGGCCAAAGTGCCCAGAGTCCCTGCATCGGGTCGTGCCTTCAGGGTTTCCAGAAGGGCCTTCAGCCGTTCCAGGGCGGCGGTATCGTCCTGCTCTATGTACAGCTTGATGCGTGACAGGCCCTGAAGCCTGCTTTGCAGGTCTTCATCGATATAATCCCAATAGGCCCGGTTTTGGTCCAGAAATTCCTCAAATTCCTGCTGATCCTCCAGCACCAGATCGGCAAAGCCGCCGGCAGTCAGCGCGGCAGCCACCGCGTCAATGCCGGTGGACAGGGTATCGATGCTCAGCTCAAGCCACTGCATGGAAAAGCCTCCTGAAAGTATAGTACCTATCATTGTACCGCAAAGCAGCCAAAAACTCAACAGCCTGATATGTTAAATTTTTTATTACCTACTTCCTATTTTGGGAAAACTGATATATAATACCCCTGTATCATACCCAAACAAAGGAGATCCTCCATGGACCAGGCGATACAGTTACTTCCGGGAGTCACTTTGCGGTGCTTCCCCGATCATAGATTCAAGCACGGCTGCCTAAGCGTGCAGCTGGTGCGCCCCATGTGCAGGGCCGAGGCGGCTATGAATGCCCTGCTGCCTGCGGTGCTGCTTCGGGGCAGCCGCAAACATCCGGACCTGCGGGCCATTACTCTGGGGCTGGATGATCTGTACGGCGCTTCTGTCAGCGCTTTGGTGCGCCGGGTGGGCGATTACCAGACCACCGGGCTGTACTGCAGCTTTATGGAGGACCGGTTTGCCATGGCCGGCGATCAGATCCTGGCACCCATGGTGGATTTTGTCCGGGAGCTGCTGCTGGAGCCCGATCTGGAGCAGGGCTGCCTGCGTGCCGATTATGTGGACAGTGAGAAGAAAAACCTCATCGCTACCATCGAATCCCAGCTCAACGACAAGCGCGCCTATGCCATGGAGCAGATGATCAAGCGCATGTGCAGCGCCGATTCCTTCGGCATCCCCCGCCTGGGAGAGAAGGAGGATGTGGCGGCCATTACGGCGCATACCCTGTCTGCCCACTACCGGAGGATCCTGGGGGAAAGCCCCATCAACCTGTGCTATGTGGGCAGCGCCCCGGCAGATACGGTGGCGGCCCTGCTGAAGCCGGTTTTTTCCGATATAGATAGAAATTATGTAAACCTACCCACCCAAACGTCCCTGTGTTCCCAGCCCGGCGGCAGCCATACGGAAGTTATGGAGGTCAATCAGGGCAAGCTGTGCATGGGCTTTGTGACCCCGGTGACTATCCGGGACTCGGGCTTCGTTGCCATGCAGCTGCTCAATGCGGTGTTTGGCGGCGGCATGACCTCCAAGCTGTTTATGCAGGTGCGGGAGCGGCACAGCCTGTGCTATGCCATCGGTTCGGGCTACCATGGCTCCAAGGGCATCGTTACGGTATCTGCCGGTATTGACAGCGCTATGTTTGAGACTGTGCGCCAGCAGATCCTGGCCCAGCTGGAGGCCTGCCGAAACGGCGACATTACCGACGAAGAGCTGGTGGCGGCCAAGCAGTCTCTGCGTTCCAGCCTCCAGGCCACCCACGATTCTCCCGGCGCTATGGAGAACTACTACGCCACGGGTACTCTCAGCGGCCTTGGCATGACGCCTGATGAATATGCGGACGCGGTGGAGCAGACCACGGCAGAGCAGGTGGCTCAGGCCGCCGGGCAGCTGCAGCTGCACACAGTGTATTTCCTCAAGGGGGTGGCAGAATGAAAGAGGTCTTTTACCCCGAGCTGGCAGAGCGGGTCTTTTGGGATACGCTGCCCAACGGCCTGACCCTGGCGGTAGTCCCCAGAGAGGGCTTTCAAAAGAAGCTGGCCTACTTTGTGACGGATTACGGCTCGATCCACACCCATTTCATGCAGGATGGAAAGGACTGTGAGGCCCCGGCAGGGGTGGCCCACTATCTGGAGCACAAGCTCTTTGATATGCCCCGGGGCGAGGTGTCGGCGGAGTTTGCGGCCCTGGGTGCCAATCCCAATGCCTTTACCAGCTACGATATGACGGCTTACTATTTCTCCGGTACGGAGAATTTTGAAAAGTGTCTGGAGCTGCTGCTGGAATTTGTGTCCACACCCTACTTTACGGAGCAGAGCGTTGCCAAGGAGCAGGGCATCATCGCTCAGGAGATCGATATGACGGCGGACAATGCCGAAACCAGGGTCTTTGAAAACCTGATGCAGGCCATGTACCCCGAGCATCCCATTCGGGTGCCGATCCTGGGAACCCGGGAGACCATCGCCGAGATCACGCCCCAGGTACTGGAGGAGTGCCACCGGGCGTTCTACACGCCGGACAATATGATCCTGTGCGTGGTGGGCGATGTGGATGCCCAGGCTGTACGGCAGATCGCCTGCCGTATCCTGCCGGAGAAAGCCGCACCTAAAGCCCAAAAGCAGCGGCAGTGGCAGCAGATCATGACCTGTCAGCAGCAGGCGGTCCGGGACAGAATGGAGATCGCCATGCCCATGTTCCAGCTGGGCTTTAAGTGTGAGCCCCTGGAAAAGGGCGAGACTTCCATCCGCCGGGAGATCATCGGCGATCTGGCGGCGGAGGCTCTATTCGGGGAATCCTCCCAGCTGTATCTGCGGCTTTATGAACAGGGGCTCATCGATGCTTCCTTCGGCGGCGGCTTTGAGACTGCCGACGGCATGGCTATGCTGACGGCCTTTGGCGACAGCGATGACCCCCAGGCAGTCAAGGAGGCGATTTTGGACCAGGCCTGGCAGCTTGTGGACCAGGGCATCCCGGAGGAGGACTTTTTGCGCATGAAGCGCAGCAGTCTGGGCCGGCGCATCCGGGATCTGGACAGCTTCGATTCCGTATGCTTCCGGCTGTGCGCCTATCACTTCTCAGGCTTTGACTATTTCAACTTCCCGGCTGTGTACCGGTCGGTACAGGCTCGGGACATTCAGGATTTTATACAGCAGGTGGTCACGAAGGAACGGTGCTGCCTGTCCGTCATCACACCGGCACATGAGGAGGTATCTGAACATGAACCCAAGTGATTATTCCGTGATCTCGTTTCCCTCTCTGGGCATCGAGCTTGACCCGCCCAGGGGCTTTGAGATCGGGCCTCTGAGCATCCACTTCTACGGCCTGATCATTGCCTGCGGCTTGATGCTGGCGATCCTCTACGGCTGGAATCGGTGCAGGCAATTCGGCATCCGGCAGGACGACCTGCCTGACGGCGTTTTGCTGGTCGTGCCCATTGCCATTCTTTGCGCCCGGCTCTATTACTGTATATTTGAATGGGATACCTATGCCGATAACCCCATCTCTGTGCTGTATATCTGGAAGGGCGGCCTGGCCATCTATGGCGGCGTGCTGGGTGCGGCTGTGGGCGTGATGGGCTATGCCCGATTCAAGAAGATCAAGCTGCCGGCCCTGCTGGACCTGGTGGCCCTGGGCTTTTTGATCGGTCAAAGCATGGGGCGCTGGGGCAATTTCTTCAACCGGGAGGCCTTCGGCGCGGCGACGGACAGCTTTTTGCGCATGGGCCTGTTCAACACCCGCACCGGCGCGGTAGAATACTATCATCCTACCTTCCTGTATGAATCCCTTTGGAATGCGGCGGGCTTTGTGCTGCTGCACTTTTTGTCCAAGCGCCGTCAGTACGATGGGCAGATCGCCCTGGGCTATGTGGCATGGTACGGCCTGGGCCGGGCGTTCATCGAGGGGCTGCGGATGGACAGCCTCATGTGGGGCCCCTTCCGGGTCAGTCAGGTGCTGGCCATGGTCAGCTTCCTCGCGGCCGGTACGGTGCTTGTGGTCATGGGCTTCAAAAAGCATGACCCCAAGAAGCTGTTTGTCAATCAGGTGCAGGAGCAGAAGAAGGAAAAGCCCCGGCAGAAAAAGTGATAAAGTGATAATAAGTCCCCCCTGACGCAGCACCTCTGCGTCAGGGGGACACTGTTATAACAGGCGGATTAGCCTTCGTTTTGGAGCTGGAGAAGCTTGGCCTTCAGGTCGCTTTCCATCTTGGCCATTTCCGTTTCCGCGGCAAGGCGCTTGGCGCGTCCATCTGCCTGGATCTTCATTACATCATCCAAGGTGTGGATCAGCTCGGCGTTGGTGGCCTTCAGGGTCTCGATATCTACGATGCCCCGCTCAGCCTCTCTGGCGGTTTCCGCAGAGGCAATGCGCAGCTTTTCTGCATTCTGCTTCAGCAGCGCGTTGGTAACATCCGTTACCTGACGCTGGGCCTGAGCAGCCTCGGCAGAGTGGGCAATGCCCAGTGCCAGCACCATCTGGTTCTTCCACAGGGGAATGGTGTTTACCAAGGTGGTCTGGATCTTTTCCACCATAGCGGTATCGTTGTGCTGGATCATGCGGATCTGCGGGGCAGTCTGGATCGATATGGTCCGGGTCAGCTCCAGGTCGTGGATCTTCTTTTCGAAGCGGTCACACTTATCGGAAAGATCCCGGGCGGCCTGTGCATCCTCTGCCAGACCGGAGACCTTTGCGGCGGCTTCCAGCTCCTTTAGCTTGCCGCTGCGTACCTGCTGCAGCTTCTGTTTGCCTGCCAGAATGTACATGGACAGCTCCTTGAAATAAGCCAGGTTCTGGTCGTACATTTTATCCAGCAGGGCAGAGTCTTTCAGCAGGCGGACTTGATGCTGCTGCAGGGCGTCGCTGATCTTCTCCACATTCACCTCTGCTTTGGCATACCGGTTTTTGAGAGTTTCCAGTTTGGCTGCCTGCTTGCGGAAAAATCCAAACAGCCCCTTCTTCTCGTCTGCGTCAAAATCCTTCAGCTCGACCACAACACCGGCGATCAGATCGCCTACCTCACCCAGATCCTGGGTGCGGACATTTTCCAGAGCAGCGTCTGAAAAATCGGCCATCTTCTTCTGTGTGGCCGCGCCGTATTGCAGGATCTGATTGGTATTCTCCACATCAATCTTGGCGGCAAACTGGGCGACCATCTGCTGCTCTTGGGGCGTCAGAGCGGGCTCTGCCGGCTTGACCTGCTGGGTGTCAGCCGTACTGCTGCCCAGCTCGGGTTCCAGGGTGAGGTTGGGGACAGCGGCGGGGTCTGTAATGGGATCGTATTCAGTGCTCATAATTGATCTCCTGTTCCTGCAGTTTTATTGTCTGTAAAATCATCCCCTGTCAGGCCTTCCTGGGCCAGCAGGGTATTGAGAACGGAAATGTCGCTGGAAACATCCATGGCAGTGTCCATAAACAGGTCATCCAAAAGCTTTTGGTAGGCCAGATTCAGGGTGTCCAGCGTGGCTTCGATCTCCCGCTTGGAGGCCTGGATATTTTCTCCGTGTACCGGCTGTGCATCCATCTCCGCATAGGCGCTCAGCAGCTTCACAGTCATAGGCAGATAATAATCCATCAGCTTTTTCAGATCGGGCACGATCTCAGGATGGGCCGCTGCGCGCTGGAAAATCTGCTGAACGATCAGTTCAATGTCAGAGATATTCCGGGAAATATCTTCGCCTGGAATATCGTCGTTGCACTTGCGGATCTGTGCAAGAAAGGCATTTCCTTTGTCCAGGACCTCTTGTACCTGGGCATTCTGGTGGGAGGACGCAGCTTGCTCTGGGGCAGGGGCTTGACGCCGTTGCTCCTCCTGCTGAACCCTGCATTGCTCGTAGTACCGGTAAGTTTCGTGGCTGGTGATGAGGGTATCGCCCTCGTGGTCCAGGTGTCCTTCCCGGAAAAGCCCCTCCCGGATCATTTGCTGCAGATCCTTACGGACAAAGCTTTGGGGCTTGCCAATCCCGCTGGCCAGCATTGCCACGGGGCAGTGCGTGTCCCCGCCCATCAGACCACGGTAGGTATGGAAGCGCTTGAACCGTTTCAGGCTGCTGATGCCCTGGTAAGTCAGCCGGAAGCCCGCGGCGATCAGAAGCAGCTCAAAAATGATAAGACCGGCAGTTGCAGTGCCAATATCGAGCATTGTGCCAAGAAACCCTAAAGCGCCGAAAAGCCCGATGGGAATGCCACAGACGGCTTTGAGCACCCCTGCCGCCGTTTTGGCAACAGTGCTTCCGTAAAGTCTTTTGGTATCCGGATGGGAAGAGCGGTCTGCGGCAGAAGCGGTCTGTACAGCACTGTGGATCGCTATGCTGCCTATATCTGCCACCCGACCGATGACCTGGCATATGGTATGATTCAATCTGCGAAAATCGTGGGAATTGACAGCCCGGTCCACAACATGCTCTATGTCCCGGCCAAGATCGTCCCAATTTCTGTTGTGAGGTGGCATGTCTGCGACAACTCCCTTCCACTGATCATTTAATTATAGCGCATATGCTCTGAAAAAACAAGCATTCTGCCGGAATTAGAAAAGACAAAGGCTGGCTGGGTTGATCCACATTCTAAAAACATGAGCAAATCATTCCAATTTGCTTGCTATAGCCATAAGATTGTAGTACAATAAGTAAAAAATCACAAAGGTGACTTGCTATGAAGATCAAAACAAAGGCTATGGCTTATGAGAAGGTCATGGCACTGCCCAGACCTGCCCATAGAAAGCCGATCAAACCCAATTATCTGTTGCAGACCCTGATCCATGTGCTCAGCCTGCCCACCTTCTGGAAGACCGGCTTTTCCTATGAGAAGCACGGCATGGACAAGCTGGATCCCAAGGAGCCGGTGCTGATCCTGATGAACCACTCCAGCTTCACGGATATGAAGCTAGCTTCCGGCATCTTTTATCCCAAAAAGTACAGCATCGTTACCACCACCGATGCCTTCATCGGCATGGAGTGGCTTTTGCGGCTGGTGGGCTGCATCCCCACCCAGAAGTTTGTCAACGATGTGACCCTGATCCGGGATATGGAGTACATGCTGAAGGAAAAGAAGACCAGCGTGCTCATGTACCCCGAGGCCAGCTATTCCTTTGACGGCAAGGCCACGGCTCTGCCCCGGAAAATGGGTGTACTGCTGAAAAAGCTGGGCGTGCCGGTGGTGACGGTGATCACCCAGGGCGCGTTTGCCCGGGACCCGCTGTATAACGGCCTGCAGCTGCGCAAGGTGAAGGTCCGGGCTGATGTGACCTGCCTGTTTACCAAGGAGGATCTGAAGACCAAGTCCGTGGCGGAGTTGGACGAAGCCCTGGATGCCATGTTCGGCTTCGATAACTTCAAATGGCAGCAGGACAGCGGTATGGTCATTGACGCGCCCTTCCGGGCAGACGGACTCAACCGCATTCTGTTCCGCTGCCCCCACTGTGATACCGAGGGGCAGACCGAGGGAAAGGGCATCCACTGGACCTGCCACGCCTGCGGCAAGCAGTACGAGCTGACGGAGCTGGGCTACCTCAAGGCCACCGACGGCGATACGAAATTCGACCACATTCCCGATTGGTACGACTGGCAGCGAGATCAGGTCCGCAAGGAGCTGGAGGAAGGTACTTACCGGCTGGAGCGGGAGGTGGAGATCGGCATGATGGTGGACTTCAAGGCCATCTACATGGTAGGCTCCGGCAAGCTGATCCACGACAGTGAGGGCTTCCGGCTCACGGGCTGTGACGGAAAGCTGGAGTATGCCCAAGGGCCGCTGGCCAACTACGGCCTGTATGCTGACTATCTGTGGTATGAGATCGGTGATGTGATCTGCATCGGCAACAAGGACGCTTTGTATTACTGCTTCCCCAAGGGCGGCGACTGCGTTGCCAAGACCCGTATGGCAACGGAGGAGCTGTACAAGATGAAAAAACGCCGCAGAGCACCTGTGGCGGTAGAAATATAAAGATAATCAGGAGGAATCACTATGAATTGTGAAAAATGTGGAAATCCTATTGCTGACAATGCTCCTTTCTGCGAGCACTGCGGCAAGTCCCCTTCGCAGGCCGCCCCAGAAGTCGTTTCTAGCCAAAAGCCGGAGAATGTGATCACCGGCTGCGTAGGCGCACTGATCGGTGCGGCGATCGGCGGCGGTTCGATCATTTTGCTTGCACAGCTGGGATACATAGCGGCAATTTCCGGTCTGATCCTGGCGATCTGTACCTTGAAGGGCTATGAGCTGCTGGGTGGAAGGCTGAGTACAAAGGGTATCATTATCAGTGTAGTGCTCATGCTGGCCACACCTTATATTGCTGACCGGATTAACTGGGCAATTGTGGTCATGGATGCGTTCTCTGATTTCGGCATAACATTCGGGGAGGCGTTTGCAATTATTCCCGAGCTGGTGGAAGAAGAGGCCATTGAAAAGGCTGATTATATCAAGGACCTGGTTATGATTTACGCCTTTGTTGCATTGGGAGCATTTAGCACAGTGCGTGGACTGTTTAAGAAAAAGTAATTGCATACCGGAAGGGCTGCCCCATTTACGGGGCAGCCCTCAGACTGTCAAAGAACCTGTCATTCCCACGCCAGTGCGCACACTGGCGTGGGAATCCGTTTTCCAAAAAGTTCTCTTTTCACTGGGAATATACCTAAAACCGCAAAGTTTTAAAGAATACGGATTGCCACGTCGCCGCCCTTTAAGGGCGACTCCTCGCAATGACATTCTCTATCGGTACTTTTTTGAGATTCTTCGGGCTTTTGTAAGCTCTCAGAATGACATGGTTGCATTTTGCAACATGCCCTTCTTATTTGTGTTTCAGCTTTCCCAGCAGCTCCAGCAGGACGCGGCAGTGTTCCCGCTCCTGCTCTGCCAGCCGCTGGAATACCGGTCCGTATTCCCGGTTGGAGGCGCGCTGTTCATACTCTGCCAGGCAGTGCATTTCCCGGCCGTAGCACCGGCGCAGGGTGGCCTCCACAGGCTCCTGTGGCAGTGGCGGTGTTCTGGTCACGGTGCGTTCTCCCGTCAATAGGGTATAGATGCCCTTGAGACAGGCGGCGTGGGACTGTTCCTCGTCGAACATCCGGCGCAGGGCTGCGGCATCCCTGCCCTGAAAGTGCCGGGATAGCTGCAGATAGGTGGCGGCATCCGCCCATTCCCCGGCGATCAGGGCCGGCAGGCCCGCAGAGCAGTCCTCGGGCAGGGCACTGCCCCGGACACGCTGCCATACCTGGGCGACCTTTTCGGCGTTATAAGCTTCCATAGTGAATCTCCTTTCCTTCATTTCCTCTGTATACAGTATAGTCTGGCCGAGATAGAAATTATCTCGTTTTTTGTCGCAGAAGCAAAGAAAAATCCCTTTTCTTTTTCATACATTTGTGCTATAATAGAGCAAACCGGTGTGCCGGTCAAGCTCTGTTGGGAGGTGCGATTATGCCGCGAAAGAGCAACAAGGCAGAACAGATAATTGATTATGTAAACCGATTTATACAGGAAAACGGGTATTCTCCCTCCGTGCGGGAGATCGGCATGGCGGTGGGCCTGCGGTCCACAGCTTCTGTCAGCTACCATTTGCAGCAGCTGCAGGAAAAGGGCCTTTTGCACAGCCCCGGCGCCAAGGGCAGGAAGCGGGCCATCGTGACCGCCGTGCGTCCCGGGCAGATCCCTGTGGTGGGCGTGGTGACTGCCGGTGTGCCCATTCTGGCGGTGGAGAATCAGGAGGGATCTATGGCTTGGGAGGGTGATCCCAGCTGCTTTGCCTTGCGAGTCCGTGGCGATAGTATGATCGGCGCAGGGATTCTGGACGGAGACAGGGTCGTGGTGCGCCCCCAGCAAACCGCCGATGACGGCCAGATCGTGGTAGCCCGGCTGGGCGATGAAGCTACGGTCAAGCGCCTGCGCCGCAGAGACGGTCAGGTGTGGCTGCTGCCGGAGAATCCTGCCTACGAGCCCATCGATGGCAGCGAAGCGGAGCTGGTCGGCGTGGTAAAGGCCATCTATCGGGAATACTGAATTACAGGGTCAGACCTTTCAAAATGTGAGGTCTGGCCTTTTATTTTCCGTTTATTTTGGGCAATATCCCAAAAATGGAGAAATGTGCAAAATTTTTGCACAGAATGTTTGATTTTTATTCCATATTATGCTATACTATGTGCGCACAAAAATAAGTATGTCAAAATTTGAAAAATGCGCGCAAAGAAATGCGCAAAGAAACGAAAGGGGTAGTAACAACTATGTCTCACAAGTATGTTTACCTGTTTACCGAAGGCAACGGCTCCATGCGTGAGCTGCTGGGCGGTAAGGGCGCTAACCTGGCAGAGATGACCAACATCGGTCTGCCTGTTCCTCAGGGCTTCACCATCACTACCGAAGCCTGCACACAGTATTATGAAGATGGCCGTATGATCAATGCCGATATCCAGGCGCAGATCATGGAGCATGTTGCAAAGCTGGAGCAGATCACCGGCAAGAAGTTTGGCGACAAGGAGAATCCTCTGCTGGTCTCCGTCCGCAGCGGCGCCCGCGCCTCCATGCCCGGCATGATGGACACCATCCTGAACCTGGGCCTGAACGAGGATGTTGTGGAGGTTCTGGCCACCAAGTCCGGCAATCCCCGTTGGGCTTACGACTGCTATCGCCGCTTTATCCAGATGTACTCCGACGTCGTTATGGAAGTGGGCAAGAAGTATTTCGAGGTACTCATCGACGAGATGAAGGAGAAGAAGGGCGTTGTGCAGGATGTGGAGCTGACTGCCGATGACCTGAAGGAACTGGCAAACCAGTTCAAGGCCGAGTACAAGAACAAGATCGGCACCGACTTCCCCAGCGATCCTGTTGAGCAGCTCATGGGCGCTGTCAAGGCTGTGTTCCGCAGCTGGGATAATCCCCGTGCCAACATCTACCGCCGTGAGAACGATATCCCCTACTCCTGGGGTACTGCTGTTAACGTCCAGTCCATGGCCTTCGGTAACATGGGCGACGATTGCGGCACCGGCGTTGCCTTTACCCGTAACCCCGCCACCGGCGAGAAAAAGCTGTTCGGTGAGTTCCTGACCAACGCCCAGGGCGAAGACGTGGTTGCCGGTGTCCGGACTCCCATGCCCATCAGCGAGATGGCTGAGAAGTTCCCCGAGGCTTTCGAGCAGTTCGTTAAGGTCTGCTCCATCCTGGAGAACCACTACCGGGACATGCAGGACATGGAGTTCACCGTGGAGAACGGTAAGCTGTATATGCTGCAGACCCGTAACGGCAAGCGTACTGCTCCCGCTGCTCTGAAGATCGCCTGCGACCTGGTGGACGAGGGCATGATCGACGAGAAGAAGGCCGTGGCTATGATCGAGCCCCGGACCCTGGACACCCTGCTGCATCCCCAGTTCGATGCCGCTGCTCTGAAGACTGCACAGCCCATCGGCAAGGCGCTGG
>JAGBSG010000090.1 GCA_017632035.1 Oscillospiraceae bacterium
ATCAGGTCCGGCAGGCCTGCCTCAGGATCATCCAGTACACATATACAGGCATTGATCACCTCTGTCAGGTTGTGGGGCGGGATGTTGGTTGCCATACCGACAGCAATACCGGAAGAGCCGTTGACCAGCAGGTTGGGGAAGCGGCTGGGCAATACTCTCGGCTCTTTCCGGGATTCATCAAAGTTGGGATCCCAGTTGACGGTATCCTTGTCGATATCCCGGAGCATTTCGTTGGAAAGCTTGCTCAGCCTGGCCTCGGTATAACGGTAGGCAGCCGCAGGGTCGCCATCGACGCTACCAAAGTTTCCGTGGCCGTCCACCAGCATATAGCGCATGGAAAAATTCTGGGCCAGACGGACCATGGCATCGTAAACAGACGCATCGCCATGGGGATGGTACTTACCCAGCACATCGCCCACACAGGTGGCAGACTTTTTAAAGGGCTTATCGGAGGTAAGGCCGCTTTCGTACATGGTGTACAGAATTCTGCGGTGTACGGGCTTCAAGCCGTCCCGTACATCCGGCAGAGCGCGGCCAACGATGACGCTCATGGCGTATTCGATATAGGAGCGCTCCATCTCGTCCACAAGATTGGACGAGGTAATGGCCTGATTGGGAAACAAAATGTCCTCGGGCTTATAATCACGGTTATGCTTTGCCAAAATGCGTCACCTCCTTAGATATCGATATTAATGGCATATTTGGCGTTGCGCTCGATCCATTCCTTACGGGGCTCCACCTGCTCGCCCATGAGCACAGTGAAGATCTCGTCAGCACGGCGGGCATCCTCCAGGGTGATCCGGCGCAAGGTACGCTTTTCCGGATCCATGGTGGTCTCCCACAGCTCGTGGGGATCCATTTCACCCAAGCCCTTGAACCGGGAGATCTCAACCTTTGCGTTGGATTCGCCACGCATTTCGGCGGAAACCTGATCCCGCTGCTCATCGGAGTAAGCCACCCGCTCGGTCTTGCCCCGCTTCAGCTTGTAAAGAGGCGGCACGGCGGAGAACACATGGCCGTTTTCGATCAGCGGCCGCATATAGCGGAAGAAGAAGGTCAGCAGCAAGGTGCGGATATGGGCACCGTCCACGTCCGCATCGGACATAATGATGATCTTATGGTAGCGCAGCTTTTCCAGGTTAAAGTCCTCGCCGATACCACCACCCAAAGCCACGATCAGGGGGTTGAGCTTATCGTTGCCGTAGATCTTGTCGGCACGGGCCTTTTCCACATTGAGCATCTTACCCCACATGGCAAGGATCGCCTGGAAACGGGAGTCTCTGCCCTGGATGGCAGAGCCGGCAGCGGAGTCACCCTCGACGATGTACAGCTCGCACAGGGTGGGATCCTTTTCGTTGCAATCCTGCAGCTTGTCTGGCATACCGCCGGATTCCAGACCGGTCTTGCGCCGGGCATTTTCACGGGCCTTTCGGGCAGCCTCCCGGGCTCGGTTTGCCATCATGGCCTTTTCCAGGATCAGCTTGGCAGTGACAGGGTGCTCTTCAAAATAGGTGGTCAGCTGCTCTCCCACGATGCTGTTGACCAAGGTGGAGATATAGGCATTGCCCAGCTTTGCCTTTGTCTGGCCCTCGAACTGGGCATCCGTCAGCTTGACGGAAATAATGGCAGTGATACCCTCGCGGCAGTCCTCACCGGAAACCTTGTCGTCTCCCTTGATGATGCCGTTTTTCATGCCGTAGGCATTGAGCACACGGGTCAGGGCAGTTTTGAAGCCGGTCTCATGCATACCGCCCTCAGGGGTATTGACCTCATTGGCAAAGGACAGGATAAACTCATTGTAGCCATCATTATACTGCAGCGCGATCTCCGCCGAAGCATCGCCCTTCATGCCGCTCATGTAGATCACATCCTGGTGCAGCGGGGTCTTGTTTCGGTTGCACCAGATGGCAAATTCCCGAATACCGCCTTCATAGCACATGGTATCGGAAACCGGCTCGTCGCCCCGGTCATCGGTAATGCTGATCCGCAGACCTGCCGTCAAAAAGGCCTTTTCCCGCATACGGGTGTGCAGGATCTCATAATCATAGACCGTATCGTCAAACATTTCCGGATCAGGCTGGAAGGTGACCTCCGTACCGGTCTTATCCGTTTTGCCAACGACAGTCATTTCCTGTGTAATATGGCCCCGGGCAAACTTCATTTCGTAGATATTGCCGTTTTTATAGACCCGCACCTTCAACCATTCAGACAGGGCGTTTACAACAGACGCACCAACGCCATGCAGGCCGCCGGATACCTTATAGCCGCCACCGCCGAACTTACCGCCGGCATGCAGCACAGTAAAAACCACTTCCAGAGCGGGCTTACCGGTCTGGGCCTGGATATCCACGGGAATACCACGGCCGTCATCGGTAACGGTGATGGAGTTACCGGGGTTAATGGTAACCGTGATATTTTTACAGTAACCGGCCAACGCCTCGTCAATGGAGTTATCCACGATCTCATACACCAGATGGTGCAGACCGCTGCTGGATGTGGAACCGATATACATACCGGGACGCTTACGGACCGCTTCCAGACCCTCCAGAACCTGGATTTGCTCCGCGCCGTATTCCTGTGTTACTTTTGTTTCTTCAGACATAGATTCTTCTCCTTTTATCCTTCCAAAACCGTTCCTGACCGGATTTCAATATTCTTGCCCAGCTTGGTAAACTGTCCCGGCTCGCAGCAGGTGATAAACACCTGACCTTCCGAGATCTGGTTCAGCACAAAATCCTGCCGTCCGGGATCCAGCTCTGACAGTACATCGTCCAGCAGCAGCACCGGGATCTCTCCGGCTTCTCTGCCCATCAGCTCTCTTTGGGCCAGCTTCAGGCTGATGGCGGCTGTCCGTGTCTGGCCCTGGGAGCCGTAAGCACGCAGACTCAGGCCTGAAAGAGTCACATCAAAATCATCCTTGTGCGGTCCGGTCAGGCACTGGGCAGATTCCAGCTCTGCCCGTTCATGGCTCAAAAGGTGCTCCATCAGCTGCCCCTGTAGATCTGCAAGGGGCGCAAAGGGATCTGTAACCGTGGATACCGTGCGGTATTGCAGGGCAAAAGCCTCCGCTCCGCCGGAAAACCGCTCATGGTACACTGCAGCCGCTTTACCAAGACCTTCATAAAATCTGGCCCGGTAGGATATCAGCAGCGCGCCTACCTGACAAAGCCGGGCATTGTATTCCGGCAAAAGCTCCGTCAGCCGGGGGTTTTCATAGCGATCCTTTAAAATTCGGCTCTTTTGCTCCAGAATACGGCCGTATTCCGTAAGGGCTGCCTCATAATTGGGCCGCAGCTGGCAAAGGGCCTGATCACCCAAGCGCCGCCGGGGTGCAGCGCCGGCTTTGAGCACCATCAGATCTTCGGGGCAAAACAGTACCGTCTGCAAAACGCCGCTGATATCACCGGCAGTTTTCTTTTTTACGCCGTTGCGGTAGACCTGCCTGGGTCTGCCCCGGCCAAAGATCACCCAGCGCAGGGTCTGCTGCCGCTCCTGAGAGAACACAGTTCCCTCGCAGTCGGCAAAATCTGCCCCGAAGCGTACCATCTCGATGCACCGTTGGGCCCGAAAGCTTTTACCCGATCCCAGATAGCCGATCGCTTCCAGCAGATTGGTCTTACCCTGGGCATTGTTTCCCACGATTAGGTTCACACCGGCATCGAATTCCAGCTCTGCCTGCTCGTAGTTTCTGAAATTCTGTAAAATCAGCTTACTGAGGTTCATGGATACAAATCAGATAACTCTGACCCTCATAGGTAAATCTATCGCCGGGGTACAGCTTCTTACCACGCATGGTACAAACTTCCCCGTTTACCTGCACAAAGCTCTCCTGGATCTCAGCCTTTGCGGCGCCGCCGGTAGGCAGCACATTGGCAAGCTTCATAGCTGACTCCAGCTTGATGAATTCTGTGGAGATCACCACAGGAATATCACCGCCGGGCACCTTCTTTTTTACAGTTACACGCATAATTTAACCCCAAACTCAGCTGTTTTTGATACGCACCGGCAGTACCATATAGGCATAGTCATACTTATCGTCCGCAGGCGTGAGCACGATGGGACTCAGTCCGTTGGTCAGCTCCAGCATGACTTCTTCACTGGGGATCGCCCGCAGAGCATCTGCCAGATAGCGGACATTGAAGCCGATCTCCAGCTCCTTGCCGTCACCGGCAATGCTGCAGCGGTCCTCGGCTGCGCCGATGGTGGTGTTGGTCCGCAGCTGCAGCACCTGGTTGGAAAATACGCAGCGCACAGGGCTCTTGTATTTTTCCGAGACGATCAGGCCCACGCGGTCAATGGAAGAGGCCAGCTCTCCAACATTGGCAGTCAGTTTAACAGGGCAGTTTGTGGGAACCACTCTGCGCCAATCCAGAAAATCGCCTTCCAGCAAGCGGCAGATCAGGGTAGCACTTCCTATCTGGAACAAAATGTGCTTCTGTCCCAGTGTGAAAGCAGCATCCTCGTCACTGTCCTGCAAAATCTTTTCCACTTCCTTCAGCCCTTGGGCAGGCACAACGAAGGACATATTTCTGCCAACAGCTTCCTCTGTGTGAAAGGTTCTTCTGGCAAGCCGGAAACCGTCTACCGCAATAGCGGAAATGGTATCATTCTCCACTTCAAATTTTACGCCTGTGTGAATAGGTCTTCCCTGATTCTCAGAAACAGCAAAAATAGTACCGGAGATCAATTCTTTCAGCGCAATTTGGGGAATGCGGATATTTCGGCCCGAACCTACATCAGGAAGCTCCGGGTAATCGTCTGCACTTTCCGCTGAGATCGTAAATGAGGCATAGCCGGCCCGGATAGAAACCTTATAATTTTCATCTACCACAACGGTGACAGGGCCTTCCGGCAGACGGCGGATAATATCTCCAAAGAGCTTGGCAGGCAAAATGCACGCACCGGCATCAAATACCTCTGCGTCGATCAGGTAGGTGATCGCGGTTTCCATATTATAGCCTATCAAACTCAGGCCATTGCCTGCCTTACACAGGATGCCTTCGATCACAGAAAGGCTGCTCTTCTGGGCAACGGTACGTCCGGTAATGTTCAAACCGGTGACAAGCATGCTTTTTTCACAGGTAAAACGCATAATCAAACCTCTTTTCTGAAAAATAAAAGATAATAGATATAAATTTTATATTTTTAGGAAGTAATAACAGTAATAGGACTTTTTTGTGTGGAAAACCCAAATTTTACTTACTGGCGCAACAGCTTTTTTTCCACACCTTCCTGTCTACAAAAAAAGAACTTTTCAACAAAGGCTGGGGAAGAAAGGACAGAGGTGTCTTTTCAACAGACTTTGTTTCCACTTTCCACAAGAATTTGTGGAAAACTGTTACAGGCAGGAGTTGATATTTGCCGTGATATCCCGGATATTGTTTTGCAGGCTGGAATTATCGCTTTTCAAGGCGACCTCCACCTTACGGATGGCATAGAGGATGGTGGAGTGATCTCTTCCAAATTCCTTACCGATGTCCGGCAGGCTCAGATTGGTGAGCTTGCGGATCAGGTAAATAGCAACCTGCCGGGCTTCTGTTGTTCCCTTGTTTTTCAGAGTACCGCGCAAAACAGCCTCATCGATGGAATAGAATTTACAAACCTGGCTGATGATCAGGCTGGGAGTGGGCAAGGCATTACCCTCGCTTTTGAACATATCATCGATGGCCCGGGAGATATTGGGAAGATCCAGAGGCATATCATTCAGATCCCGGTAAGCCAGGATCTTCTTCACAGTACCCTCAATCTGACGGACATTGTTGGTTACATTGACAGCAATGTAGTTGCAAACATCGTCGGAAAGCTCCAGACCCAGGGATTTTGCTTTTGTTTTGATAATGGCCATTCTGGTCTCATAATCCGGGGGCTGGATATCTGCCAGCAGACCCCATTCGAAACGGGTCTTCAGCCGGTCCTCCAGGGTCAGCATATCGCTGGGCTTTCGGTCGGAGGTCATGACGATCTGCTTATGCTCCTCATAGAGCTTGTTGAAGGTATGGAAAAACTCTTCCTGAGTGGATTCCTTACCGGCAATGAACTGGATATCATCGATGAGGAATAGGTCAGCTTCCCGGTACTTACTGCGAAATTCAATATTTTTACCGCTTTGGATAGCTGCGATCAACTCATTGGTGAATTGGTCACCCTTGATATACACGATATTGGCATTGCTGTTGTGCTTGCGGATGCCGTTGGCGATGGCGTACAGCAGGTGGGTCTTGCCCACACCGGCAGGGCCGTAAATAAACAGGGGATTATATACCTGACCGGGGTTATTGGAAACCGCAATGGCCGCGCCGTGGGCAAACCGGTTGGAAGGACCGACCACAAAATTATCAAAGGAAAACTGGGGATTGAAGTCCATAGAAGTACGCTGCTCGCCCTTGGAGCGGTAGGCCTCCAGCTCTTCATCACCAAATACCACCAGCTTGGCATCGGAATTGAAAATCTCTGCCAAAGCATCCTGAATGTGCTGCTTATAGCGGCGGCGGATGGTCTCCCGGCGAAAATCTGAGGGAGAATACAGAATCAGCTGCTCTTCGTTCAGCTCAATGACCTCAGCATCATCGAAGCTGGCAGATATGGTTACGGCGTTAAGCCGCTCTTCCAGATAGTGAATGATCTTTGCCCAGACATAGGCGGAGGCGTACATAGGATCGGGCCCCTTTCTCTGTAAAAAATCCCTGTATCAGCATGTAAAAAACAGCATACTACATCACCCTAAATTCTATCACAGATTTATGGAAAAAACAAGCTATTTTTCAACAGATACAATATAAATAATATAAATATAAAAAAGCACCGGCTTTCTGGAAGCCGGTGCTTTGGGATTGAGAGAATTTTATACCAGTGCGGCGGTGATAATGGCCATCTTGTAGACCTCGTCGGCATTGCAGCCACGGGACAGGTCATTGATGGGAGCAGCCAGACCCTGCAGGATGGGGC
>JAGBSG010000091.1 GCA_017632035.1 Oscillospiraceae bacterium
AAGAAGCACAGGGTCAAGGTCTCCCTGTCCGGTTCCACCATCCCCCACGACGTCATCGGCATCTTCGGTGCCGGCACCGTCCTGCTGAAGCCCGCTCCTGAGGGTACCGGCGTTATCGCCGGCGGCGCTGTCCGTGCCGTTATGGAAGCGGTGGGCATTAAGAACATCACTGCTCGCTGCCTGCGCTCCAACAACCCCCAGAATGTGGTCAAGGCTGCTATGGCCGGCCTGACCGCCCTGCGTTCTCCCGAGCAGATCGCTGCGATCCGGGGCAAGAGCGTGGAAGAAATCATTGGTTAAGGAGGGCAATTAACATGGCAAACCTGAAGATTAAGCTTGTTAAGAGCCTGAATGGCCGTCTGGAAAAGCACATCGCTACTGCTGAGTCCCTGGGCCTGCGTAAGATCGGCCAGGTGACCATCCAGCCGGACAACACCCAGACTCGCGGCAAGATCGCCAAGATCGGCTATCTGCTGCAGGTCACTGAAGTCGAATAAGGAGGAACTGAACAATGGAACTTTCTAAGCTTTCTCCTGTTGCTGGCTCCACTCAGGTGGGCAAGCGCAAGGGCCGCGGCCATGGCAGCGGCAACGGCAAGACCGGTGGCCGTGGCCACACGGGTCAGCATGCCCGCTCCGGCGGCAAGACCCGCGTCGGTTTCGAAGGCGGCCAGATGCCTCTGGTCCGTCGTGTCCCCAAGCGTGGCTTCATCAATGTGTATGCGAAGCCTCTGACTGCTATTAACCTCGCAGCCCTGAACCGCTTTGAGGATGGCGCCGTGGTAGATGCCGCTGCGCTGATCGAGAAGGGCATCATTCATGACTGTCCCAATGGTCTGAAGGTCCTGGCAAACGGAACCCTGACCAAGAAAATCACTGTTAAGGCTGCGGCTTTCTCTGAGTCTGCGAAGGAAAAAATCGAGCAGGCAGGCGGAAAGGCCGAGGTGGTTTAAGTGTTTAAGACACTGCGTGATGCATGGCGCATTCCTGAGCTTCGTAAGAAGCTGATGTTCACTGTGATTATGCTGCTGATCTACCGTCTGGCCAACAGGATCCCCGTACCCTTTGTGGATGCAAAGCTTATGGCGGATGCGTTCAATACGGTACTCTCCAGCACGATCCTCGGCGTCTACAACGCTATGTCCGGCTCTGCGTTCTCGCAGGGGACCGTACTGGCACTGGGCATTCAGCCCTACATCAACGCTTCTATTATCATCCAGCTGCTCTGCGTAGCCATTCCCGCTCTTGAGCGGTGGGCTAAGGAAGAGGGCGAGGAAGGCAAGAAGAAGATCAACAAGCTCACCCGCTATACTACTGTGGGTCTGGGCCTGCTGCTGGGCTTTGGTTACTATACTCTGATCAGCAGCTACGGCATCCTTACAGAGACTGGTTTCCTGCCTGCGCTTGTGGTCGTTCTGGCCTTTACTGCCGGTTCTTCTGTGGTTATGTGGATGGGCGAACAGATCACTGAGCACGGTATTGGCAACGGTATTTCCATTATCCTGTTCGCCAATATCATCTCCAGCATACCCGCTGCCATCAGCACTATGCTGACTCTGGCCTGGTGGGTGGATCTGATCGTTGTTGTGGGCGTTGCCGCGCTGATCGTATTCATCGTGTTTATCAACGATGCTGAGCGCCGGATTCCGATTCAGTACGCAAAGCGTGTGGTTGGCCGTAAGATCTATGGCGGACAGAACACCAATCTCCCCATCAAGGTGAGCATGTCCGGTGTTATGCCCGTGATCTTCGCCCAGTCTATCTGCTCTGTTCCTGCCACTATTTGCGCCTTTACGGGCGTCAATGCCAATTCCGGCAACTGGTGGTATGACAACCTGTGGAGTCCCAACAGCTGGGCTTACGCAGCGGTGTACTTCCTGATGATCTTCTTCTTCAGCTGGTTCTACTCCCAGATCCAGTACGATCCTGTGGAGATCTCCAACAACCTGAAGAAGAACGGTGGCTTTATTCCCGGCTTCCGCCCGGGCAAGCCCACTGCTGAGTTTATCCAGAAGGTGATCGGTAAGATCGTCATCTTCGGTGCGATCTACCTGGCGGTTGTAGCGCTGTTGCCTATCATTGCAGGTAACGTGATGGATGGAGTTCAGTCTTTGGCCATCGGCGGAACCTCTGTTATCATCGTTGTGGGCGTTGCCCTTGAAACGGTGAAGGCTTTGGAGGCCCAGATGCTCATGCGGCATTACAAGGGCTTCCTGGACTAAGATTCGGAGGCAAAGCGGATGAATCTGATCCTGCTGGGAGCGCCCGGTGCGGGTAAGGGAACCCAGGCTGAACTGCTGATGCAGAAGCTGGCCATTCCCTCCATCTCCACCGGTAATATGCTCAGAGAAGCCATGCGCAACGGCACTGCTCTGGGCAAGCAAGTGAAACAGTATATGGACGAAGGCCTGCTGGTTCCTGACGAGCTGATCCTCGGCATCGTCGTGGAGCGGGTGGCCGCACCTGATTGCAAAAATGGCTTTATCCTGGACGGGGTGCCCCGCACCCTGAACCAGGCTGAGGCTCTGGAAGCAAAGGGTGTCAAAATCGACCATGTAGTTTCCATTGAGATCGACGATGCTGTGATCGAAGGCCGTATGACCGGCCGCCGGGCTTGCACTGCTTGCGGCGCCACCTATCACATCGTTGCCAATCCTCCTAAAGCCGAGGGCGTATGCGACCTCTGCGGAGGCGAGCTGACCATCCGGAAGGACGACGCACCGGAAACTGTGCGCAAGCGTCTGGAGGTCTACCATGCTTCCACCGAGATCCTCAAGGACTTTTATGCCAAAATGGGCAAGCTTCGGCTGATCGAAGGCAACCAGTCCATTGAGAGCGCCAATGAGGATATCCTTGCGGCAATAGGAGCCCAGGTATGATCGCAATCAAAAATGAGCGTGAGCTTTCGAGTATGCGCCAGGCCTGTAAAATTACCGCGGCAGCCCGTGCTTTGGCAGGGGAAATGGTAAGACCTGGTGTTACGACAAAACAGATCGACAAGGCCGTCCACGATTTTATCGTGAGTCAGGGCGCAAAACCGTCGTTCCTGAATTACCACGGCTACCCCGGAAGCGCCTGCATTTCCGTCAATAGTACAGTGATCCACGGGATCCCCGGTGATTATGTACTGCAGGAAGGAGACATCGTCTCTGTGGATGTGGGAGCCTTTTATCAGGGGTTTCACGGCGATTGCGCAGCTACTTTTGCTTGCGGTGCTATCAGCACCGAAGCCCAAAAGCTGATCGATGTCACAAAGCAGAGCTTTTTTGAAGGCCTCAGCTTTGCGAAGCGTGGACACAGAGTGTCCGATATCTCCCACGCCATTCAGACGTATGTGGAGTCTAACGGTTTTTCTGTTGTGCGTTCATTCGTAGGTCACGGCGTAGGCGCACAACTGCATGAGGAGCCGGAAGTACCGAATTTCGGTGCGGCCGGCCGCGGGCCGAGACTGCTTCCCGGCATGACCCTGGCCATTGAGCCTATGGTCATCGAAGGAACGCATGAAGTTCGCATCCTGAAGGATGGCTGGACAGTGCGTACCACCGACGGAAAGCTCTCCGCTCACTATGAAAATACTGTACTCATCACCGACGGCGAGCCGGAAATCCTCACCGTCACCGAAGGACTTTGACTATGGACCCAGAACGATCGAATATATGTACTGCAGATGTGGTGATCGCCACAGCTGGCCGCGATGAAGGAAAGCTGTTCTATGTGCTCAGCGCACAGGACGGATTTCTGCAGCTGGTAAACGGTAAGGACCGTACACTGGAAAAGCCCAAGCGTAAAAAGTGTAAGCACGTACAAAAGGTCCTTCGCTCTGAGACACGCGTCGCCGCTAAGCTTCGCTCCGGCGACAGGGTACTCAACAGCGAATTACGAAGAGACTTGGCTTTTCTCAGCCGGGAAATGCAAAGTAACGACCTAGGAGGTTTTTAACTTGGCAAAAGACGACGTAATCGAGATTGAGGGCATCGTAACCGATGCACTGCCGAATGCTATGTTCAATGTTGATATCGGCAACGGACACACCATTCTGGCACACATTTCCGGCAAGCTCAGAATGAACTTTATCAAGATCTTGCCCGGTGACAAGGTAACCGTTCAAATGTCTCCTTATGATCTGACCCATGGCCGGATCACCTGGAGAAGTAAGTAAGACACAAGAGACATTTTTCTCTATTGGAGGTTAAACAGTATGAAGGTAAGACCGTCCGTTAAACCCATGTGCGAAAAGTGTAAGATCATCAAGCGCAAGGGTCGCGTTATGGTAATTTGCGAAAACCCCAAGCATAAGCAGAGACAAGGCTAATAGGAGGTGCTGAAAGAATATGGCACGTATTTCTGGTATTGACCTTCCCCGCGAAAAGCGGATCGAAGTCGCGCTGACCTATATTTATGGCATCGGACCCGCCCGTGCTGCCAAGGTTCTGGAGACCACCGGTATCAATCCCGATACCCGCGTCAAGGATCTGACCGAGGAGCAGGAGGCCCTGCTGCGTGACGCTATCGAGCACAACTACACCATCGAAGGTGACCTGCGTCGTGAGACCGCTATGAACATCAAGCGGCTCAACGAAATCGGCTGCTATCGTGGCCTGCGGCACCGCCGTGGTCTGCCCGTGCACGGCCAGCGCACCAAGACCAATGCTCGTACTCGCAAGGGTCCCAAGAAGACCATTGCTAATAAGAAGAAGTAAGGAGGGATATGTACAATGGCTAAGGCTACAAAGAAAGTTGTTAAGCGCCGTCGC
>JAGBSG010000006.1 GCA_017632035.1 Oscillospiraceae bacterium
ACTGCCAGACCTTCTCGTTCAGGCCGCACTTGTCGAACTCTTCACGCAGGATAGCATCTGCTTCGCGCAGTGCTTCCAGACGGTCGCGGGTGATAGCACCCAGGCAGCGGACACCCAGACCGGGGCCGGGGAAGGGCTGACGGTAGACCATGGCATGGGGCAGACCCAGAGCCTCGCCCACAACGCGGACCTCGTCCTTGAACAGGAGCTTGATGGGCTCCACCAGAGAGAACTGCATATCCTCAGGCAGACCGCCCACATTGTGGTGGGACTTGACGGCCTTCTTGCCCTCGGCCTGCTTGATGGACTCCAGAATGTCGGGGTAGATGGTGCCCTGAGCCAGGAAGGAGATACCCTCCAGCTTGGAGGCTTCTTCGTCGAACACCTTAATGAATTCGCCGCCGATGATCTTGCGCTTTCTTTCCGGGTCGGACACGCCGGCCAGCAGATCCAGGAAGCGGTCAGTGGCGTCGATATAGATCAGGTTGGCATCCAGGGCCTTGCCGAAGACCTGGATGACCTGCTCGCTCTCGCCTTTACGCATCAGGCCGTGGTTGACATGGACGCAGACCAGCTGCTTACCGATGGCCTTGATCAGCAGGGCCGCGACCACAGAGGAATCCACACCGCCGGACAGAGCCAGCAGCACCTTCTTATCGCCCACCTGTTCCCGGACGGCCTTGACCTGCTCATCGATAAATGCCTGAGCAAGGGCCGGGGTGGTGATGCGTGCCATGGATTCGGGACGAACATTGTTATCCATATGAATGCCTCCATCTTGTGAAGTAAAATAAAAATCTATGCTATATTTTAGCCGATTTTATCGCAATTTTCAATATGTGATTGCAGGAAAATAGGGGCTAGGCTGCCAAAAATTTATTTTTCTCAGAAGCAGCAACAGGGCAATTTGACAATAAGGGCATTCATTTATTTGCATTAGGGGCCTTCGGTGCGGACATAACGCCATCTGTGTTAGTAGGACAGAACACGCAATTCAGAGGTTCAGCTGAGAAAAGACCCTAACTATATACGGAACGGCCGGTGTTTACGATTGCTTTTTGCGATATTCTCTTGCAGAAATACCAACGATTTTTTTGAATATTCTCGAGAAATGGTTATAGTCGGAAAAGCCGGTCAAAAAGGCGATTTCCGTAATGGAAGCGTTGGTCTGCAAAAGCATTTGCTGTGCCCGGGCGATCCGCTGTTTGCGGATATATTCGGCAAGGCCGCAGCCCAAATAATCCATGGATATTTCATAAAGTTTTGTGCGCCCAATGTGTAATACGGCGCAGATATCTTCCACGGTTATGTGCTGGGAAAGGTGCTGCTCAATATACTGGTCGATCTCACGGATAAATGCAGACTTGCTGGGAGCGACCCAATGATTGGTCATGACATAAGCGGTGATCGCCTGCAGAACCGTTGCCGCGGCATTCAGCTCCTGCTGGGATTTGATGGGAATGCTGTCCACTTCGTGTGCAAATTCCGGAAAATGCGTTTTGATATGTTCCTTTGTTTTTTTCGCTGTTTTCCTTAGGGATGATCTGACCGAACATAACATAAGCCAGTATATTGCCTCTGTCCATGATCGGCACGACTACTTCTGTTAAGCCTGCGTGGCAGCGGTAGATCACCAATTCCTTGCTTTTGGCGCATTGCAGACACCCCTGCCTGTCACTGTGAAAGCATGCCGCATCGCCCTGTAGTGTATTGCGCAGCAAGTGGCAGAAATTCTCTCGTTCCTTGGGATATGCCAGCAGCTCCTGAAAGTCCGCGTCAAAAATGACAATGCGGATCTTTGTGACGGTATGGAAGGCCTGCATAACCTGCTGCAAGCTGGCGGTATTTAGCTGAAGCATAACGATTCCACCTTTCCGGTCCTCTGCATCATCATAGCACAGGTGTTCAAAATACACAATGTTTGTTTGTGCGCGGACTTTTATACAGTATATTGCGCAATGTGCATTTTGCATTCTGTTGGTGGACAGATTTACATTGTAATGAACAAATAACGCTATTTTTGCCTGGATATTTTTTGTATAATTAAAGAAACAATACAAGCAAAGGGAGATGGGTTATGAAAGTTTCGCAAAGAGTTCATTATAAGCAAATCTGCACAGACAAAGCCTACGAAGAGCTGGTTGCATTTCTGGAGAAGCACCGTAATTGCTTTGATGAGCTGGCTATTTTTGATGAATACAGCCACCACGGTGCTGTACCACTGGAGGATCTGCAGAAAAATGCGGACATAATCGCAGTTCGCATTGCGGATCTGAAGCGCCGCGGATTTCAAAATGTAGGCATTGATGTCCACTGCACCATGGGGCATATTGAGGAGGGACACACGATCTTCGGTCAACCCTTCCAGGGTGTGGTGGGCTACAGGGGAGATGTGTCCGGTGCCTGCTTCTGTAATGAATATGAGGACAGAAAAAAGTTTCTGTGGGATAAGTATGTTATGTACGCCAAGGCGAAGCCGGATTATATTTGGGTTGACGACGATGTCAAGTATTTCTGGAATGGTGTTAAGTTCACCTGTTTTTGTCCCAAGTGTATGGAGCGGTTCAATCGGAAGATGGGGACTTCCTATACCAGAGAAACTCTGGTTGCCGAAATGGAAAAGCCTGATGCCATTGCGCTGCGTGCGGCCTGGACACAGGATATCTGTGATAGAATGACAGAGCTTTACACACTGCTGCGTCAGGCGGTGGACAGTGTGGATCCCAGTATTCCTTTGGGCTTGCAGACCCAGCATCAGGGCTGGAGCAGCTACAATCTTATGGATTTTGAAAGCTGGTTTACTGCTTTGCGCAGCAACAAGGGCCGCCCCGGTGAAGGCTTCTACAATGACAGAAATCCCCTGGGCGTGGTGACCAAGGCTTTGTCTTGTGCCAGGCAGGCAGCGGAATACCCCGCTTTTGTGACGGATGTGCAGTACGAGGTTGAGAATTTCCCCAACTATTCCTTGCTGCAGAAATCCATCAGGATCAATCTGGACGAAATAACCTTGGCGATTGGTCAGGGAATGAACGGTGTGCTGCTGAACACCTTCCCGGCAGACGATGTGGTTAGCGTGCGGGAGTTGGACCAGTTGTATAATGCTTATAGTGTTATGCGGCAGGATTGGGATAAGATGGTGGCCTTTGCCGCCGGTATGCATGGGTGGGGCTTCTATCCCGCTGTAAACCGCCTGTACGACACGCGCCGTCCGCTCCACGACGGAGAAAGCTTTTTTAAGTTGTATAGCGGTTCGCGGCACGGTGTCACGAACACATATCCTTTGGCGCGTATAGGCATTCCGCTGACTATGGAGCCGGAGCATGCCTGCGGCGCGGTGTTTACCGGTGATTTGGCGGATGGCTTTACCAAAGAGGAGCTGTTGGGCTTCCTGAAGAAATCCGTGATTTTGGATGCTGCCGCAGCCAAGGCCTTTATTCGCAGAGGCTTGGGTGAATACATTGGCGTTCAGGTGGGCCAGGAGTATATGGACGGCGTAGAAGAATGCTTTACCGATCACCCTGTCAACGAAGGCGTGGTGTGACATGTGCGGGATGTGCGGCCTGCCTTCTTTGGAAAGGGCGGTTGGGCATTGATTCCGCAGGATCCCAAGGTGCAGGTTATCAGCCAGCTGCATTCCCTTGTGGGAGAGCCTCTGGAAGCTGGCGCCTGCCTGTATGAAAATTCCTTGGGCGGCAGAGTTTGCGTGCTGGGCTATGCTGCTTTCAGTATGATTGATTCCTATGCCCGTCTGCGGCAGATGCGCCGGGTGGCCCGGTGGTTGGCCCGTGAAAATCTGACCGAAATGAGCAGCACGAATCTGGCAGCTCAGTTCCTGCGTACGGACGGAAAGAATACAATGGCGACTTTGATCAATCTTTCTCTTGATCCAATGGAAGCGACTGCGTATAGTGTTCGTGGCGCAAAGACTGCAAAATGCTTGAAAGGTGGGCAGGAAACCCTGCTGCCGGTAAAGCAGGAGGACGGTTACGGCGTGATGACCCTGCCGGCGCTGGCACCTTATGAGACTGTGACAGTATTGATTGAAGGCTGATTTGGAGAGATTTGCTATGAACAAAATGTACATGATCGGCAACACCCATTTTGATCCCGTGTGGTTATGGCATTGGGATGATGCTATGGCGTCTATTCGGGCGACCTTCCGCTCCGCCCTGGATCGAATGGAGGAGGAGCCGGACTTCCGGTATTCCTTTGCTACCCCGCCGGTGTTTGAGTGGATTCGCAAAACCGATCCGGAGCTCTTTGAACAGATCCAAAAACGGGTGGAAGAAGGCCGCTGGGAGCTGGCTGAGGGTTGGTGGTTGCAGCCGGATTGCTACAGTGCTTGCGGAGAAAGCTATGCCCGTCAGGGCTTATACGGCCAACGGTATCTGAAGGAGAATTTTGGGGTCTATTCCAAAACTGTATTCAACATCGATAGCTTTGGCCATAGCCCTATGCTGCCCCAGATCCTGAAAAAAAGCGGTATCGACTATTATTGCTTTGTACGGCCCGAGAGAAAGCATATTCCTTTAGATGCGTCTTTGTTCCGCTGGGAAAGCGCTGACGGCAGCCAGGTGATGGCTTACCGTGCCCGGGGTGCTTGTGCCAAGGATTGGCGTCCCGGCGCAAAGAAGCAGACAGAGAGTGAGAATGCGGATACCATGATCGTATACGGCGTTACGGACCACGGCGGTGCTCCGACCAAGGCGGCCATAGCGCAGATCAAGGAAGAGGAAGCGGCTGAATTTTCCACGGTAGAACGGTTTTTCCAGGAGCATACTACGGATTACACCGTTACCCAGGAGCTGCTGACCGGTGACTTTGGCCCTTACGCCAACTATAGCCGGATCAAGAAGGTCAACCGCATTGCGGAGTATGCCGCTCTGAATGCGGAAAAGGCTTCTCTGGTCGCCGGAAATTATGACCGCAAGGCCCTTTCGGATTGCTGGAAGGATATTCTGTTTAATCAGTTCCACGATATTTTGGGCGGTGCTTGCATTAAGGATGCCTATGTCCATGCGGAGAATATGCTGGGGCGGGCAATTGCCACGGCCCAGGAGCAGATGCATTTCAATCTGCAGTATGTGACCCGGCAGATCAAGACACCGGGCAAGAATCCGGAGACTGCCTGGAACATCGTGGTCTGGAATCTCAACGCGAAGCCTTACACCGGCTGCATAGAGGCAGAGGTGCAGTGGGTACATGAATTTGATTGGTACTCAAAGGGAATCTGCCTGGAGGACGATGCGGGGGTGCGGTATCCCTGTCAGATCATCCGGGAGAAATCCGTGATCCCGGGCTTCCGTTCCCGTATCGCTTTCCATGCCCAGATCCCTGCGGTGGGCTACAAGGCGTTTAAGCTGATCCAGACCGGTGAGGATGTGGAAAAGCCTGCGGTAGATCCCTATTGCATGCAGACAGACCGCTACTGCGTGCGTTTCTGCCCGGAAACCGGCTGCATCCAGGAGGTGCTTGACCGGAAAACGGGCAAGCAGCTTTGCGCAAGCACGCTGGTGCCGGTGTGTTACACCGACAAGGGTGATACCTGGGCCTTCAATATCCAAGGCTATGAGGATGATCCCCGGAATTTTGCCTTTGAGGGCTTCCAGATCACGGAAGCCGGTGATCTGCTGACGGAGATCAAGGGCACCTACCGATTGGGACATTCTTTGCTGGAAATGTACTACCGGTTCTATGCAGACGCTCCCTATTTCGATGTGCGTTACCGGGTGAACTGGGAGGAAAAGCACGCGGTGCTGAAGCTGGAAACAGCCGTATCCCAGATGCGGCATATGGAGGCTGTGCCCTTTGGCAGCGTAGAGCGGGAGGCAAGCTCCCGGGATGTACCGCTGGGTCTGTGGCTGCGGGCAGATGCATTTACGATTTCCTCTACCGGTGTGTTTGCTTACCGGATGGATCGGGGAAGCCTGGGTCTGACTTTGCTGCGCAGTCCCATTTACGGCGATCTGCGGATCGGGCCCATCGACGAGAGCCTGGATTACGACATTATCGACCGGGGCATCGTGGAGGGCAGCCTCCGCATGGCCTTTGCGGGCGATCCCTGGGACATGGGAGAGGCCTTCAACAATCCTGTGGTGGTGATCCCGGAATGCTGCCACGATGGCACATTACCTGCCCAGCAGAGTTTCTATGCGCTGGCTACCCAGGGCGTGCAGCTGGCGGCCCTGAAGAAGAGCGAGGAGGACGACTGCGAGGTCTACCGTCTGGTGGAAACCCAAGGACGGAGCTGCACCGCCCAGGTGATCGCTCGGGGCAAGCAGTGGGAAACAGAATTGCAGCCCTACGAGATCAAGACCCTGAAGCTTCGGGAGGATGTACCGGTAGTGGTAAATATTCTGGAAGAATAATAATAGAACGCCCGCCTTTTCGGCGGGCGTTCAAACTTCCATCTTGGATTCCAGGCGGAGAATTTGTCCGGTGATGGGATGGGGAAACTCCAAGGTTTTTGCGCAGAGCTGCTGGGTGGAATAGCCCAGTTCTGCGGAAAGCGCCTGAGAAGCCTGGCTGCCGTACTGGGGGTCACCCAGGATGGGAATGCCCATATGGGCGCAGTGGACCCGAAGCTGGTGGGTGCGGCCTGTGATGGGCTGCAGCGTCAGCTTGGAGTAGTTTACATAACTCTCTAAAAGGGTGTACTCCGTAAGGGAAGGCTTGCCTTTGGGGTTTACATAACGCAGAAGGCTGGGCAGAGGCCGCCGGGCGATGGGGGCATCGATGATGCCGGTGTTTTCGGCAGGGCAGCTGTATACCAGAGCGTGGTAGGTTTTTTGCAGGGATGCGGCCTGGAGTAATGCGTGGACATGGGGATTTTTCGCCAGAAGCACGATGCCGAAGGTGTCCCGGTCCAGGCGGGTAATGGGGTGGAACGCGCTTTCCTGCCCGGTGCGGCGGTAGTACCCTAAAACATAATTGGCCAGTGTGTCGGTAAACTGGCTGCGGGATGGGTGGATCAGCATACCGGCAGGCTTATCCACGGCCAAAATATGCTCGTCCTCATAGAGCACGGTCAGCGGGCCGTCCTGAGCGGGGTAGTCAGCCTCCGGCTCCTGCAGAAGTACGGTTATGGTGTCACCGTGGGCAACGGCATAGTCCGTACGCCGGCTTTGACCGTTGACCAGAATGCAGTTTTGCCATTTCAGCCGGTTCATCAGGCCGGAGGACATTTGCAGTTCTTCTTTTAAAAAAGAGGATAAGCGCCCGGATCGGGCGGCTGTGTGTTTCAGTTCCAGAGGGATCACCACCTTGTTGGTATGAAAAAGACCCTGCCGGAAAGCAGGGTCTTTCGGTTTTTTTACAGAGCAGCCTTGGCCTTCTCCACAACAGCGGCGAAAGCGGCAGCATCCTGAATAGCCATCTCAGACAGGCTCTTACGGTTCATCTCGATACCGGCCTTCTTCAGACCGTTCATGAACTTGGAGTAGTTCAGACCGTAGGGAGCAACTGCGGCAGAGATACGGGTGATCCACAGTCTGCGGAAATCACGCTTCTTCTGCTTGCGGCCTGCGAAAGCATAGTTGCCGGACTTCATAACGGCCTGCTTGGCCATCTTGAAGTGCTTAGACTTGGAACCCCAGTAGCCCTTGGCCAGCTTCAGGGTAGCATTTCTTCTCTTGCGCGTCATCATTGCGCCTTTAACTCTTGCCATTTTCTGTATCCTCCTTATGCGCTTACTTGTAGGGAATCATCTTCTTGATTGCGTCGATTTTGGTCA
>JAGBSG010000092.1 GCA_017632035.1 Oscillospiraceae bacterium
CTCCACTGCTGCTGACAACCAGCCCTCTGTTGAGGTTCATGTTCTGCAGGGCGAGCGTGAGATGGCTGCTTACAACAAGACTCTGGGCCGCTTCCAGCTGTCCGGCATCGCACCCGCACCCCGTGGCGTGCCTCAGATCGAGGTCACCTTTGACATCGATGCCAACTGCATCGTAAAGGTTTCCGCAAAGGACCTGGGTACCGGCAAGGAGCAGCAGATCTCCATCACTGCTTCCACCAACCTGAGCCAGGAAGACATCGACAAGGCTGTCCGTGAAGCTGAGCAGTATGCCGCCGAGGATAAGGCCCGCAAGGAAGAGGTAGATACCCACAATGCTGCCGATCAGGTGGCTTACCAGACCGAGAAGGCTCTGGGCGAGCTGGGCGATAAGATCGATGCTTCTGAGAAGGCATCCATCCAGGCTGCTGTTGACAACCTGAAGGAAGTCAACAAGGGCACAGATGTGGCTGCCATCAAGGCTGCTACCGAGGAAGTGCAGAAGGCTTTCTATGCCGTGTCTGAGAAGCTGTACAAGAATGCGGCACCTCAGGATGGCCAGGCCGGCGATGACGGCGTGGTAGATGCCGATTACGAGACCGTAGACTAAGCTTTGACCCCAAAGGGGCGGTGAGAACCGCCCCTTTTCGGTGGTTTTAAGAGGTGACCAATATGGCTGAAAACAAGCGAGATTATTATGAGGTGCTGGGGGTCGAAAGGTCTGCCAGCACCGAGGAAATAAAAAAGGCCTACCGAAAAAAAGCCATGCAGTACCATCCGGACCGAAACCCCGGCGACAAAAGCGCCGAGGAGAAGTTCAAGGAAGTGGGCGAGGCCTATGAGGTGCTGTCCGACGACGACAAGCGCTCCCGGTATGACCAGTTTGGCTTCCAGGGCGTAGACCCCAATTTTGGCGGCGGAAGCGGCTTCGGCGGCGGCTTTGGCGGTTTTGGAGGCTTTGGAGATCTGGGGGATATTTTCGGTGAGTTCTTTGGCGGCGGCAGCCGCCGGGGTGCTGCCAATAATGCGCCCCGTCGGGGAGAAAATGTAGGCGCACGGCTGGACCTGACCTTTGAAGAGGCTGCCTTTGGCTGTGAAAAGGAAGTTTCTGCCCAGCGTATTGAAAACTGCGGCAGTTGTAACGGCAGTGGCAGCGCAGACGGTGCTGTGGAGACCTGCTCTATGTGCCACGGCGCCGGTCAGGTCCGTACTACCCAGAATTTTATGGGTATGACCATGCAGTCCTCTTCCGTGTGTCCTCAGTGTAACGGCAAGGGCAAGCAGATCAAAACGCCCTGCAACACCTGCCGGGGCAAGGGAAAGGTTCGCCGTACTCAGAAGATTAAGGTAAAGGTCCCTGCCGGTGTGGACGAGGGCCAAAGCGTCCGGGTCAGAGGAGAAGGCTGTGTCGGTGTCAACGGCGGGCCCAACGGCGACCTGTTGGCAGAGGTTTATATCAGAAAGCATCCCATCTTCACCAGGAGCAATATGGATGTGCTGTGTGAGGTGCCCATCAGCTTTACCCAGGCAGCCCTGGGTGCGGAGATTGAAGTGCCCACCCTGGATGGCAGAATTAAATATGAGATCCCCGAGGGGACCCAGACGGGTAAGATGTTTATGCTTTCCGGCAGAGGCATCCCGTCGGTCAACAACCCCAAACGCCGGGGCAACCATCTGTTTACTGTGGTAGTGGAAACGCCCACAAAGCTTACCAAGGAGCAAAAGGAGCTGCTGCGGCAGTTGGATGAGAGCCTGGAAGACACCCCCAAGCGCAAAAAGTTTTTCGATACCCTGAAAGATTTCTTTGACTGATTAGGAGGACACTGTATGAAACGGGCGGATTACATCAATTGGGACGAATATTTCATGGGCGTTGCCATGCTGGCAGCCAAACGGAGCAAGGACCCCAGCACCCAGGTGGGTGCCTGCATCGTATCCCAGGACAACATCATCATCTCCACCGGTTATAACGGCATGCCCAAGGGCTGCAGAGATGATGAGTTTCCCTGGAATCGGGAGGGCGAGGAAACCAAGTACCCCTATGTGGTACATGCGGAGCTGAATGCTATCCTCAATGCCAATGGCCGTGATCTGCGGGGCAGCCGGCTGTATGTGGCACTGTTCCCCTGCAACGAATGCGCCAAGGCAATCATCCAGAGCGGTGTTAGAGAGATCGTATACCTGTCTGACAAGTATGCCACCACGCCTACCACCTTAGCATCCAAGCGGATGCTGGATGCGGCCGGTGTCCGCTACACCCAGCTGCGGCCTTCGGTCAAGTCCATCACTTTGGACCTTGTACCTGAGGAAGACAAATAAAGATGTATCGCTGCGGTTGTGCAGTTTGTTAAACAGGCCCGGCAGCAGATCGAAGGATCTGCTGCCGGGATTTTTCAATCGTAGAGGAGAGTGCGCCTGCACCTGTTTACACATACCATTTGACAATTTCCCTCCATTCCAATATACTAAGCTTATTACAAAGAAGGAGTGTTCCGCATGACCATTACCAATGACATCAAATACATCGGCGTAAACGATCATTCCATAGATCTGTTTGAAGGTCAGTATGCAGTGCCCAACGGCATGGCTTATAATTCCTATGTCATTCTGGATGACAAGGTGGCCGTTATGGACACTGTGGACCAAAACTATGGCAGTCAGTGGCTGGAAAATATTCGGCTGACTTTGGCTGACAGGAAGCCCGATTACCTTGTGGTGCACCATATGGAGCCGGACCATTCTGCCAATATCGCCAATTTCCTGGCTGCTTACCCTGAAGCTACGGTAGTTTCCTCTGCCAAGGCCTTTACTATGATGGGCCAGTTCTTCGGCACGGATTACGCGGACCGCCGGATCGTAGTTGGGGAGGGAGATACCCTGTGTCTGGGCAAGCATACCCTGACCTTTGTCACCGCACCCATGGTCCACTGGCCTGAAGTGATCGTGTCCTACGACAGCTGCGATAAGGTCCTGTTCTCCGCCGACGGCTTCGGCAAGTTCGGTGCTTTGGATGTGGAAGAGGATTGGGCCTGTGAAGCCCGTCGCTACTACATCGGCATCGTAGGCAAGTACGGCATGCCGGTGCAGGCCCTGCTGAAAAAGGCTGCCGGCCTGGACATTGCCATCATCTGCCCCCTCCACGGCCCTGTACTTACCGAAAATCTGGGTTACTACCTGAATTTGTATGACATCTGGTCCTCCTATGGTGTGGAAAGCGAGGGCGTGGTCATCGCCTATACCTCTGTATACGGCCATACCAAGGAAGCTGTAAAGCTGCTGGAGGAGAAGCTTTTGGAGGCCGGTTGTCCCAAGGTCGTGGTCAATGACCTGGCCCGCTGCGATATGGCCGAGGCTGTGGAGGATGCCTTCCGCTACGGCAAGCTGGTACTGGCTACTACTACCTACAACACGGATGTTTTCCCCTTCATGAAAACCTTCCTGCATCATCTGACTGAGCGTGGATTCCAGAACCGCACCGTTGGCATTATGGAAAACGGAACTTGGGCGCCCACCGCGGCCCGCGTCATCCGCAAGGAGCTGGAAAACAGCAAGAACATCACCTTTACCGAGACCACTGTGCGAATCCTGTCTGCTTTGAACAGTGACAGTCGGGCGCAGGTAGAAGCACTTGCCAAGGAGCTTTGTGCAGATTCATGATGTCTCTTCCATAACGGCAGATAATTTTGTGAACTATTCCCTGGTATAAAATGTTGCAATTCGGTGTAGTTATTATCTATAATAGGGTATCGAAACCTTTATACCGAATACGGCGTTTCGATCAAATTATCTGCGTGTTTTGAAAAGGAGACCTGTTATGAATAGAAAAGTCACCATCATTGGAGCCGGAAAGGTAGGCGCGACCATTGCCTACACCCTGTCTTTGGAGAGCACCATTTCCGAGATCGTCCTGATCGATATCGACAAGAACAAGGTCGAGGGCGAGGTTATGGACATCGTGCAGGGCACCAGCTTCCGGGAGCCCATCGCCATCACCGCCGGTGATTATGCGGATGCTGCGGGCTCTGATATTGTGATCATTACCTCCGGTATCGGCAGAAAGCCCGGTCAGACCCGTATCGATCTGGCCCAGACCAATGTAAACATTCTGAAGGAGATCACGCCCCAGATCGTAGCGGTTGCGCCCAATGCGCTGTACCTTATCGTCAGCAATCCCGTGGATATTATGACTTATGTGTTCACCAAGATCTCCGGTCTGCCTGAGCATCAGATCATGGGCTCCGGCACGATCCTTGACACTGCCCGGCTGCGTGTTAGTCTTTCCAACCACTTCAAGCTGGCCCAGAAGAACATTCACGCCTATGTCTTCGGCGAACACGGCGATACCGCCTTCATTCCCTGGTCCTGTGCCGATGTTTCCGGCTGCAGCCTGAATGATTATGAGGAGCTGCTGCTGGAGAAAGGCATGATCGATCAGCCTATTGACCGGGAAGGGACCCTGGATTATGTACGCAAGTCCGGCGCTGAGATCATCGCCCGGAAGGGTGCTACCTTCTACGCCGTATCCTCCTCTGTCAACAGGCTGGTCACCACCCTGACCGGCCCCACCAATTCCATGGCCACCGTGTCGTCCATGATGCACGGTGAGTACGGCATTGAGGATGTTTGCCTGAGCACCATCACCACTCTGGGACCCAAGGGGCTGCAGGGTAAGGTCCCCGTAAAGCTGACTGACGAGGAAGTGGCTAAGCTACGGGCCAGCGCCGACGCTTTGAAGGCTGTTATCAAAAAACTGGATATTTAAACAACGGGCGGAGTTTCTTCTGCCGTAAGCAACAGGAGGAATTTTTATGCGTCAAGTCAATGTAAGCCAGATCACGGAAACCGTGCGCCGGCTGTGCATTGAGGCCAACACCCATCTTCCCGAGGATGTGAAGTGCGCCATCGAAACCTGCCGCGCTTGTGAGGACGGCGCCATTGCCCAGGGTGTTCTGGACAACATCATTGAAAACTACAACATCGCGGACTGGGAAAATGTGCCCATCTGCCAGGATACCGGCATGGCCTGTGTTTTCCTGGAGATCGGTCAGGATGTCCATTTGGTAGGTGGCGATCTGCGCTCTGCCGTAGATGAGGGCGTCCGTCAGGGCTATGATCAGGGCTACCTGCGTAAATCCGTGGTAAAAGACCCGGTGCGCCGGGGCAATACCGGCGATAACACCCCCGCTATGCTGTACACGGAGATCGTTCCTGGGGAAAATGTAAAGATCACTGTGGGCCCCAAGGGCTTTGGCAGTGAAAACATGAGCGCCATCCGCATGTTCAAGCCCTCCGCGGGCCTGCAGGGCATTAAGGATTTCATTTTGGAGACAGTCGAGGCCGCAGGCCCCAATCCCTGTCCGCCCATGGTCATCGGCGTGGGCATTGGTGGTACTTTCGATAAGGCCGCGCTGCTGGCCAAGAAGGCCATTATGCGGCCCTTGGATACCCACCATCCCGATCCGTTCTATGCGGAGCTGGAAGATGAGATGCTGGAAAAGGTTAACGCCCTTGGCATTGGCCCTCAGGGCTTTGGCGGCAGAACCACTGCCATCGGCCTGAACATCGAGACACTGCCCACCCATATTGCCGGTATGCCCTGCGCCATCAACATCAACTGCCATGTGACCCGGCATAAGACAGAGGTGCTGTAAATGGAAAAGCATATTACACTGCCTTTGACCGAGGAACTGGCAAGAACTTTGAAAGCCGGCGATACCGTGTATCTGACCGGTACGATCTACACCTCCCGGGATGCCGGTCATAAACGGATGTGCGAAGCACTGGCCCGGGGCGAGGAGCTCCCCTTTGATCCCCAGGATGCCACCATCTATTATGTTGGCCCCACCCCCGCAAAGCCCGGTCAGGTCATCGGTTCTGCCGGTCCTACTACCTCCGGCCGTATGGATGCCTACGCACCTACCATGATGTCGGTGGGCGCAAGAGGTATGATCGGCAAGGGCGCCCGCCTGCCTGAGGTCGTGGATGCCATGAAGATGTTTTCCGGTGTGTACTTCGGCGCCATCGGCGGTGCCGGCGCACTGCTGGCAAAATGCATCAAGAAGTGTGAGCTGATCGCCTATGAGGACCTGGGCGCGGAAGCTCTGCGCAAGCTCTATGTGGAGGACATGCCGCTGGTGGTCATCATCGACAGCGAGGGTAACAATCTCTACGAAACAGGCCGTGCCGAGTATCTGGCCAGCCGTGTATGACGGGCTATTCTAATTACGTACCTAAGGGGCTCTGCGCAGAAGAATCTCATAATTTCCTGAAGAGCATATCTTCATTTTCGTTTGCTGTTTCTTTATAATGTAAAAGGAAAACTGTACCACAGGAAAACGGAGGCATTTATATGAAAAAATTTCCTATCCGGCAGGTCCACCTGGATTTTCACACATCACCCGACATTCCGGGCGTTGGCAGCCGGTTTGACAAGGAACAATTTCAGGCTGCACTGAAGGCGGGCAAGCTGGAGAGCATCACGGTTTTTGCCAAGTGCCATCACAGTATGTGCTACTATCCCACCAAGGTGGGCACCATGCACCCCGGCCTGGATTTTGACCTGACCGGCGCTATGGTGGAGGCTGCCCATGAGATCGGTGTCCGTGCCCCCATTTATATCACCGCCGGCTGGAGTCAGATGGATGCTGACCTGCATCCGGAGTGGATCAGCCGCAAGGCGGACGGTACGCTTGTTGGCACGCCAAGCAGAAGAGCCATCCGGGAGATGGATGATGACACGCCCATGGGCAACTGCTCCTGGGATACTCTGTGTCTCAACGACAACGGCTACTGCCAGCATATTTATGCCATTACCGAAGAGGTCTGCCAGCGCTACAAGGATGTGGACGGCCTGTTCTACGATATCTGCATCGTCGGCAACACCTGCTACTGCGACGAGTGCGTGGCGGGCATGAAGGCAATGGGCCTTGATCCTGCCAAGGAAGAGGATGCCAAGCACTATTACACTGTCAAGCGTCAGGCGTTCATGGATAAGTGCGCCAAGATCATGCGCAAATACCATCCCAACGCCACGATCTTCTTCAACTCCGGCGGCGCGAACATCGACAAAGGGCCTTTCCATGACTACCAGACCCATTTTGAGATGGAAGATCTGCCCACCGCATGGGGCGGCTATGATGCACTGCCTGTCCGGGCGAAGTTCTTCAGCCGTAAGGGCAAGCCCTATCTGGGCATGACCGGCAAGTTCCACCTGAACTGGGGCGAATTTGGCGGCTTTAAGTGTAAGGAAGCCCTGAAATATGAAGTGGCGGCCATGGCTATGTACGGCGCAGGCTGCTCCATCGGCGACCACATGCACCCCGATGGCGAGATGGAGCTGCAGACCTACGAAAATGTAGGCTTCGCCTATGACTACCTGCAGAAGATCGCTCCCTTCTGCTACGGTGGTAAGCCCACCGCAAGACTGGGTGTGGTCATGTCCGAGAACAAGGTCACCATGGAGCAGGTCTCCAAGCTCCTGATGGAGAATCAGCTGGATTACGATATCGTATTCAACAACGATTTTGCCCCCTTTGACACGGTGATCGTTCCCGAGCAGCAGATGCTGGATGAAGCCGGTCTTGCAGCGTTGAAGGACTACATAGCCCAGGGTGGCAAGGTGCTGTTCTACGGCCAGGCACTGGTAAAGGACGGCGCGTTCTCCATCGACTGCGGTGCGCAGTACATTGGGGAGCCGCTGTATGACTGCGATTACATCTACACCACCGCGCCTGCGGATGTGGATATTCCCAAGGCTCCCATGCTGTGCACCGTTCCTGCCCAGCGGATCTGCGCCACCGACGGCGAGGTGCTGGCAGAAACCATGCAGCCCTACTTTAGCCGGACAAAGGGCCATTTCTGCGGCCACAGAAACACACCCCACAACAAGGACGGACAGCATCTGCCTGCCATCGTCCGCAAGGGGAATGTGGTCTATATGGCTCACTCTGTGCCCGCTCTATACCACAAGGAAGGCAGCCTGTATCACAAGCGCTACTTCCTGATGGCGTTGAAGCTGCTGTATACCAACCCCGCTTTCACCGTTACCGGTTTGGGCTCTGAAGGCCGGATCACTCTGATCCAGCAGCCGGAGCAAAACCGCTACTGTGCAAACATGGTCTACGCCAGTCCCTCCAAGCGGGGCGAGGCCTATGTGATCGAGGACATTCTTCCGGTGTACAATATCGAACTGAAGCTGAATGTGCCTCGGGTTATTAAGAAGGCTTATCTGGGCAACACCGGCGAGGAGCTTCCCGTGACCGACGGCAAGTCCGTTGTGATCCCCAAGCTGGAATGTCACGCCAGCGTGGTGCTGGAATACTAAAAAAGCAATAAAAAAGATCCGCCTTGGCGGATCTTTTTTATTATGCAATTATTTCGGTCATCAGCCGTTCGATTGTTCTCTTTCCAACCGCTCCCGTTCTGCCTGAGAAAGACGCAAATAATTGGGGCTCATGGCAGCCGCATCGCCGGGCAGGCCTTGTTCGATCATTTTTTCTGCCGCAAGCGCAACACCCGCCGCCCGCTGATGCATCCGATGCTCCGGAGGGCACACCAAAGCAGGTACATTCTGCCGCAGCGCGCCATAGGTCAGGCGACTACCGTCGCCTACCAGAAACACAGGCTTGTCCAGCGACTTTAATTCTTCTTCAAGTTCGGTCAGGGCAATGGCCCGATCCTCCCGGACCCGGATAAGTACGCCATTTTCCGCCCGGAACAAAGCATTATATACCTGATTTCGCCGGGCATCCATCACTGGGCAGACATAGCCGTTCCAAACGCCCAGGCCCAAAGCCATAGCCTCCAGAGTCGGTACGCCGTAACAGGGAAGCTCCCCACCCCAGGCAAAGCCCTTTGCCGCTGCCACACCGATGCGCACACCGGTAAAGCTGCCGGGGCCTGCGGCTACGGCAACCGCATCCACATCCGCCGGGGTCAGGCCGCAGTTTTCCAGCAGCTGCTGACCCAGGGAAAGCAGGGTCTGGCTGTGGGTCAGGCCGGTATTGCTGTAGCTCTCTCCCAAAAGCACACCGTCACGCAGCAAGGCAACAGAGCCTGCTTTGGCTGAGGTTTCAAAGGCAAATATCAGCAAGGCCATTCCCTCCTTCTATGATAATGCGCCGGGAATCCTCCCCGATCTTTTGAATGCTCACCACAATGGCATCCAGCAGCGCATCGGCTACATTTTCGCTCCATTCCACGGCACACACGCCGCCCCGCTCCAGATAGTCCTCCCAGCCGATGTCAAACAGCTCATCGCTGCTGCCCAGCCGGTACATATCAAAATGGAACAGGGGCATCCTGCCGGAAAGATATTCATTTACAATGGTATAGGTGGGACTGGTCACCCGGTCTGAAGCGCCCAGACCTCTGGCAAGCCCCCGGGTAAATGCCGTTTTTCCAGCACCCAGATCTCCCTGATAGGCGATCACAGAGCTAGGCTTCAGTACCTTTCCCAAGGCCTCTCCCACGGCTTCTGTTTCTGCCGGGGAAGCAGTTATAAATTCCATAATACGGTCCTCTTTTTATTGTGCGTTCTTCAGCCGCTCTGCCTGATCGGCGGTGGCAAGGGTGTCGATGATCTCGTCCAGACTGCCGTCCATAATGGCATCGATCTTGTACAGAGTAAGGCCCACCCGATGGTCCGTCACTCTGCCCTGAGGGAAGTTATAGGTGCGGATGCGTTCGTTGCGCATACCTGTGCCCACCTGGCTGCGGCGCATACCGGTGACCTGGGACTCGATGCGCTCCTGCTCGATCTCGTAGAGCTTGGAGGCCAGCATCCGCATACACTTTTCCCGGTTCTGCAGCTGACTGCGCTCCTGCTGGCAGGCCACCACGATGCCCGTAGGCTTATGGATCAGCCGCACCGCAGAGCTTGTCTTATTGACATGCTGACCGCCGGCACCGGAGGCCCGATAGACCTGCATCTCCACATCCTCATCCCGGATCTGCACATCCACCTCTTCCATTTCCGGCAGCACGGCCACCGTGGCTGTGGAGGTATGGACCCGACCGCCGGATTCCGTCTCCGGCACCCGCTGGACCCGATGGACGCCGGATTCATATTTCAGCCGGGAATAGGCACCCCGCCCATTGACAACAAAGTCCGCTTCCTTTACGCCGCCCAGCTCCGTATCGGAATAATTAAGCAGCTCAACAGTCCAGCCCTTCTGGGCAGCGTACATGGAATACATCCGGTACAGGCTGTGGGCAAACAGGGCGCTTTCCTCGCCGCCAACACCGCCACGGATCTCCACGATCACACTTTTTTCATCGTTGGGATTCTTAGGAAGTAGCAAAAGCTGCAGCTGCTGATACAGCTCTTCCCGGCGGGCTTTTGCATCCTGATAGGTTTCCTGACAAAGCTCCTTCATCTCCGGGTCAGCCATCAGTTCCTGGGCATCGGCCATATCCCGCTGGGCCTGGGTATAGGCTTGGAATGCTTCAATGATAGGTGTGAGATCATTTTTCTCTCGCAGCAACGCTGCCGCTTTTTTGGGATCTGCATAGAAATCCGGCTGCTCCGATCTGGCACACAGCTCCTCGTAGCGGCTTTCTACCGCCTTCAGTTTATCCAGCATAGCTTTCGCTCCTAGTGGGCACATTTTTTATATTGTATCAACTTTTTGGCAAAAAGTAAAGCCAGTTCCTTTTCGGTGGGGGCTGGGTGCGCTGCCGCCCTGCATATCCCACCAGCTTTTGGGAAAGCTGTCTTTAAGAGGTGGTAGATTTTGTTTTTGTCCTATGCGCGTACGATTATTCTTTATTTGATCCTCATTCTTGTGATCCGGCTTATGGGCAAGCGGCAGATCGGGCAGATGGAGCCCTCTGAGTTTGTTGTGACCATGCTGGTAGCCAATTTGGCGGCTATTCCTATGCAGGATGGCAGCGTGCCTCTGTTCACCGGGATCGTGCCGTTGTTTACGGTGCTGGGGGTGGAGCTGATCCTGTCAGATATGTCTCTGCGCAGCATTCGGCTGCGCAGGCTTCTGTGCGGCAAGCCGGTGATCCTTATCGAAAACGGCAAGATCATTCAGGGAAATCTGCGCAAGACCCGGGTGACACTGGATGAACTCACAGGACATTTACGGGAAAAGGATGTGCTGGATCTGCAGGCCGTACAGTATGCCATTTTGGAGACTAACGGCAATCTTTCTGTATTTCCCTATCCCAAGGAGCGTCCTGCCAGTGCAAGAGACGCAGGGGTCCAGGCCCGGAAGCAGTACCTGCCGATCACCATTATTTCCGACGGGAAGCTGCTCAGGGATAATTTGACTTTGTCCGGTCGGGGTGAGGATTGGCTGCAGCGCATCCTGCGTTCCCACAATGCCGCCATTCAGGATACCTGGCTTCTGACAGTGGATGCAGGCGACCATGTTTTGTGGTATCCCAAGGAGGGTTGCTCATGAGAAGGCTGTGGCTTGGAGTAGGGCTTTTGCTGGCCCTGCTTGTTCTGGGAGTTTATACGGCTTCCGGCATGCAGCAGATCCATAGCCCTGTGTCAAAGGACCTCCACCGGGCGGCCCAAGCAGCTCTGGACGAAAATTGGCAGGAGGCAGAGGAATTTTCAAAGCAGGCGCAGTCTGCATGGAGCCGATACTGGCGCATTACCGCAGCTGTGGCTGACCATGAGCCTATGGAAGAGATCGACAGCCTGTTTGCTGAGCTGAAGATCTATGTCCGAGAGCAGGAGGCGGAGCATTTTGCTGCCTGCTGTGCCAATTTAAGCACACTGACCCGGGCGATGGGGGAGGCTCACACCATCAATTGGTGGAATCTGCTGTAGCTGTTCCGGCGGCAAGGTCGATGATCCCCTGGGCCAGAGCCTGGGCTGCGGTCAAGGCTTGCTGAAGGGTATCGCCTGCCGCTCCGATCTCTATCAGCAGCGCGCCTGGCAGCATATCCTGATTGAACCGCTCTGTGCGGAAGCTGACAGGCCGGCAGATCCCGGGGTCGTTTTTCTCCAGCTGCACATGGAGCTTTAGAGCAAGGGCCATATTTTCCTGCCAGCCGGGATGGTACAGCCCCCCTGCGTCGGTGCCGACCACCATCATCAGCTGGGAGGAGGCATGGCCTCCCACGGTGGCGTTGGTGGTCAGCTGTACCTCACCGTCCAGTTCTGCCGCGTCCCGGTGGATGTCCAATACCATCCGGATCGAAGGGTACTGCTTCAGATAGTCGGCGATGGTGTTTCTGGCTGCGGAGTAAGAACCGCTGTAGGATGGGTAGTCGTGAAGTGTGGTGTCATGGAGCACCTCGATGCCGTGGCTTTCCAAAAGCTCCGCGATTTCGTCTCCTATGCGGACCATGTTGTGCTGGGTATCCAGGGTGCGGTAGGCAGAGGATTCCGCATAAGTATCGCCGGAGACTTGGGTATAGCTTTCCGTGGCATGGGTGTGCAGGATCAGCACTGCCGGGCCACCCTGGGTAAGATCCCATGTTAGGGGAGACAAAAGAAGCTGCTCCACATCCACTGCATAGCCACACAGACGGCTGATATCCACAAGCTGAGCATCCTGGGCCTGAAAGCGTGGTTTTTCTTCCTGCTGAGGAGGCGGAGGCGTCGGAGGGGGATCTGTTGTTTCCGGCACTGGGGAGTCTGTGGGCTCTGGAGGAATACCCACGATCCGGCCTGTCTCCATATACACCTGGAAGGAGGCGACGGCCGGATGCCGCAACAGGGCCAGGGTTTGCTCCAAAACACCCGCGCTTATTAGTCGAAATACGATTGCGCAGGCAATGACCGCCAGCCCCACCCGTATGCTCCGCCGCTCCTGCTCCATGCATTTCCTCCTTAGAAGTCTGTCGAAAAATAGGATATTCCGATAAAACGGTTTGTGCGGCGCACCGTGCCGCACAGTTCTTTATGTTATTGGCCGCTTCCACTTGGGTCTGGTTCGCAGCTCCATGCGCAGGTTTTGAAAAAAGCTTTGCAGCAGAGCCGCGCAGGCTTCTTCCCGAACGCCCTTTTCTACCACTGGATGGTGGTTAAATTCCATGGAGAACAAATTACACACCGAGCCGCAGGCACCGGATTTTGCATCCGATGCGCCATAGACCACCCGAGGGATCCGGGCGTTAATGATCGCCCCTGCACACATGGGGCAGGGCTCTAAGGTCACATACAGGGTGCAGTCCCACAGCCGCCAGCCACCCAGATTGGCGCAGGCCTGGCTGATCGCCTCGATCTCCCCGTGTCCCAGGGCGGACTTGTCCTTTTCCCGGCGGTTTCTGCCCCTGCCCACGATCTCGCCCTTTCGCACCACTACGCAGCCTACCGGCACCTCACCTTCGGCTGCAGCTTCCGCTGCCAGGGCCAGAGCCTGATCCATAAAAAATCCATCGTCCACGGTTCCCGCCTCCTTTTTATGTATCCTATCATACCTGAAAAGGAGGCGTTCCGTCAAGACTTGGTTGTACATACATACTAACATCCCGCAGTCAAAAAAACTGGGGAAAGGTGCGGTATTTCCTTGTTTAGAAAAAATTAAAAAATTAGGGGCAGACAAGACCGGGAAGATGTGCTATACTATACAAAGGTATATCCTTTACGAATGACTTCAAGGAGGCGATTCCTTTGAAATATTGGCGTGGTTATCTGACCGCGGCCGTCATCGCCCTGTTTTCCTGGCTGTTGATGGATTTTTGCGCATCCCATACCATTCTGGTGGATATGGTGTATCCCTATGTTTCCCGTATGATCCAGACCTTCCTTGCCCAATGGGGCAGCGGTGCCGCATTTTGCGTGTGGCAGGTGCTGCTGGTCGTATTGGGGTTGGGGACGATCGCCAGCATTGTGCTGATGATCGTGCTGCGTTGGAACCCTGTGCAGTGGTTTGGGTGGGTGCTTACTGCTGTAAGTGTCCTGTTTTTCCTGCATACCGGCATTTACGGTCTGAACATTTATGCCGGTGCCATCGCGGACGATATCCGTTTGGAGGTCACTGAATATACTCTGGAAGAGCTGGAGGATGCCGTGACCTATTACCGGGATCAAGCCAATACCCTGGCGACCAAGGTAAATCGGGATGCTGCGGGCAAACCTGTCTATCCCAGCTTCCGGGAGCTGGCAGCCCAGGCGAAGGACGGCTATGAAACACTGATCTATGAAGAGTCCTTTTCTATCTATGCCGGCGCTATGGAGCCTGTTAAGGAGCTTGGTTGGGCTGACCGCTATACATCCAAGGGTATTTTGGGTACGACGATTCCTCTTACCGGCGAAGCTGCTGTCAATCCCCAGGCGCCCACTGTGAGCCTGCCTTTTGTTATGTGCCATGAGATGGCCCACCGGATGTGCATTGCCTCGGATGCAGATGCAAACCTGTCTGCTTATCTGGCCTGCCGTGCCAATTCCGGCATAGAGTTTCAGTATTCCGCGTATTTTATGGCCTATGTCTACAGCTACGAAGCTCTGAGCGGGATGAAAGCTGCAGAAGCAAAGGCTGCGGCCCAGCGCGTATCTGCCGGCGTGAGCGATTTGCTGTATCAGGATCTGGTGGATTATAGAAATTTCTTCTCCGGCAGCAAGAAAGAGCCGAACCTTATTGGCAAGACAAACGAGATGTATGACAGTGTCCGGGAAGAGGACTATGCAGCTGCCGGTTTCTGTGATCTGCTGGTAAGCTGGCACATTCAGGAGATCGTTCTGCCTCTGCAGGGAGAACAGAACGCAAATCGCTTTGATCCTTACGACGAGTCGAAGGTAGATATTTCCGGCATCGTCAACGCGAAGAAATGAGCCCGATGCTGACGGCTCTCAATGAGGGCCTGCCCGTTTTGGGCCTGGAGCTGCCGGAAAATATAAAAAACACCCTCTGCGCCTTTGGTGAAGGGGTCGTTCGGCAGAATGAGGTTATGAATCTGACTGCTATTACAGAGCCTGACCGGGTGGCAAAGCTGCACCTGCTGGACAGCTTGACGCTGCTGACGGTGGCGGATCTGTGCGGTAAAAAGGTCATTGATGTAGGCTGCGGCGCCGGTTTTCCCGGTGTACCGCTAAAGATCGCCTGTCCCCAGATGCAACTGACCCTGCTGGACAGCTTGGGCAAGCGTATGACTTGGCTGGAAGGATTTTTGCCGGAGCTGGGCGTGGCGGCGGAATGTGTCACGGCCCGGGCGGAAGAGGCGGTAGCCACCCGGCGGGAGCAATATGATTATGCTACCAGCCGGGCTGTAGCCAGGCTGAACATCCTTCTGGAGCTGACTGCTCCCTATGTGAAGGTAGGCGGCGCGGTGCTGGCTATGAAGGGTACTGCGGCCAAAGAAGAGCTGGAGGAAGCGAAAAATGCCATCCGTAAGCTGGGCTTGAAGCTGGAGAAGGTGCAGCAGTTCCCCGTGGAGGACACCGCCCATACGGTGATCATCCTGCGCAAGGTCGCACCCACACCGCCCCAGTACCCCAGGCGGTACGCCAAGATCAAGCAGTCTCCGTTATAAAAATACTGTGCGCTGTGAGAATTTCTCACAGCGCACATTTTTTAGAACAACTCCTCCAGAGTTGCAAGGAAGCTTTCCTCTCCCAGAGTGTTCACCTTAAAGAACAAAGCCTGGCTGCCGCCGGAGGTAATGGCGCAAAGCTCTACCGGTCCGTTGCCGGATTGGAACAGGGTCACATTCATGCTCACCCGATTGCCGCCTAGATAGCTGTAACGCTCAAATACCCGTACGCTGCACCGTGCCACGCCGGTGCGGTAGTCGCATTGGTCCTCCAGGGTAGCGGACATGCTTCCGTTCAGTACACATTCCGTTACCCGGCGCAGGATCGTGTCGAAGTCCCCGTTTACGGTCTTTTGCAGCATTGCCATAGGGATACCTCCTGTCTGCCGGTATCAGCCTGCGCCCAAAAGGATCTGGGCCAGGGCTGAATCTCTGTCCAGAATGATGGTCTTTTCGTCACCGGTCAGGCTCTGCTTCAAAGCATCCAGGGCCAGGGTGAACTCGTAGAAATCTTTCTTATCCTGGCTGTTGTAGGCGGCGGCCAGGCGGCGCATATATTCAGCCTCGCCCTCGGCCTCCTGCTTAGCTGCCTCTGCCTGGGCGTTGGAGACGATGATATTTACCTGCTTATCCACATCGTTACGGATGATGGAGGCCTCATAATAGCCGTCGGCGGTGTATTTTTCGGCGATCTGGTTACGCTCGGAGATCATGCGGGAATACACAGCGTTCAGGTTGGAATCCGGCAGATCAAATTGCTTGATCTTCACATCCTCCACATGGATGCCGTAGCTGACTGCCTGAGCATCTACAGTAGTGGCGATGCTGTCGTAGATCTGGTTGCGCTCGGCGCCGTCGTTCATGTTAATGATATCGGCCTGGGCCAGTCTGCCCATGGCGTTCTTCAGGGCGTTGTAGGTGATGGCGTTCAGCCGCTCCTCTGCTCTGGTGGTCGTGCCCAGCGCGCGATAGAACTGCTGGGGGTCGGAAATGCTCCAGAGGATGTAGCAGTCCACGGTCATGTTCTGCTTGTCGGAGGTCAGAACCTCGGAAGGCGGGATGTCGTAGAGCATGGTAGCCTTGGAGAAGTACTTTACGGTATCCACGAAGGGGATCTTGAAGTGAAGGCCGGCCTCGTCTACGGTGTTGACGATCTCAGAGAAGCGGAAGGTACAGGCATACTGGTTTTCCTCCACAGTATACATAGAGCTGGATGCACCGATGATCAGGACCAGGGCGATCACAGCGATCAGGATTCCTTTTTTCATATTACTTACCTCCTGCGATAGAATCCAGAGGCAGAAGCATATTCAAGCCGGAGCTGTCGCCGGTGTTGATATACAGCTTCACGCCGGGAAGGATCTGGGAAATGGCTTCATAGTACATTCTCGACATGGTAATAGCGGGGTTCTGTGCGTACTCCGCGTACATGGCCTCAAACATTGCCACCTGCTCGATGGCCTCGTTGATGCGCTTCTGCTTCAGGTACTGGGCATTCTGCAGCAGTTGGTCTGCCTGGGCCTGTGCATCGGGCAGCTTGGCGTTTTTATAGGCCTTCGCATCGTTGACCACGGTTTCTGCCTGCTGCTTGGCTGTTTCCACGGCTTTAAAGGCCTCGATGACATCCTGCGTAGGCGGCTCGGAATCCTGGATGCGTACATCTACCAGAGTCAAGCCGATGTCATACTCAGAAAGGATCTGGGTCACCAGCTCCTTGACCTGCATCTGAATGTTCTCCTTGCCGTCAGTCAGCACCGAATCCACCGTGGAGGAGCCCACCACGTTACGCACCTGGCTCTGGATCAGATTCCGCAGGATCAGCTCGGGATCGTTGGAGGAGAACAGATACTGCACAGGGTCAGAGATCTTGTATTCCACGAAGAAATCCACATTTACGATGTTGTAATCGCCGGTGATCATGGTGCTCTCGTTGGTTTTTACCGCGTAGCTGTCATCACCCTCCGTGCGGTAGCCCAGCTCGATCTTCTGGTACACATTCACATCCACCTTATGGGCCTGCTGGATGCCGAAGGGCAGCTTGAAGTGCAGGCCTGCGTTGGCGGTATCGGTGACCTTGCCAAAGGTGGTGACCACTGCCTGCTGCTTGTCGTCTACGGTATAGAAGCAGGTCAGCACACCGATCAGCACCACCAAGGCCACTGCGGCGATCAGTGCGATCTTACCGTACTTTTTCAGATCCATGGGCAGCTTTCCTTTGCCGCCCGGATTCCACCTGTAGGTTCCGTTGTTCATTGCATTCATTTCTCCTTTACTAAAAATAATGTTGGTTTTACAGCTGCTGCAACATCTGCTCTGCCGAAGACCGCATTCTGGCTGCGATCCAGGCTGTCAGCATAATACGCAGGGCGTTTTCGATCCGCGCTTTTGCGCCGGGCACAGGTTCCCGGTAGCCGGAAAGGGCCTGCTCCAGCGCACGCTCCCACTCCGCAGGATCATCGAGCTGTTTCGCCCGGGCGGCCAGCTTGACGAACAGGAAGAACAGCGCGGCATCATCGATAATGTCGTCGTCCTCCTTGTCAAGAGCACCGTTGATGTACCCCAAAAGGCCGCAGATCTTTTCCAGTGGCAGCGCGCTTTTCAACATGTTGATGTTGATGATCCGGCAAAGCTGCCGCATGGAGTACCGCTTGTTCTGGGGTGGAGACAAAAAGCCCCGTTTGACCCAATTTTGTACCGTATAGGGCTCCAGGCCGGTTATGCTGGCGACCTGGCTGAGTACCATGCCTCCTGCCAGGAACATGGAAGAAAACAAGCCTTCCACGCCATCGGCGTCCTCCCGCCGGATCTGAAGCACCGTTCCGGGAATGGTCCATTTCATTGGTAACACCTCCATGCTTTGTGGTAAATTGATAATAACACACAGTCAAGCGATTGTCAAGAACAATTTTAAAACTATTTTTGCAGTCGTTAAATTAGAAAAAGGTGGGTTTACATAACTAGTATATTTATATTAATTTTTGGATCCCTTTTTGTAAAAACCTCTTTACGAACCAGAGAAAGTGTTGTACAATAACAACGATAAACTGCAAGGGGGGATCGCGTTGTACTGCATGAAGTGTGGAACAGATACAAAAAGTGAACAGGTTTTCTGCGATACCTGCCTTGCTGGGATGAAACAGTTTCCTGTTAAGCCCGGCACGCCGGTGCAGCTCCCTACGCGCCCTGCGATAGCTCCCAAGAAAAACTCTGCCCGAAAAAAGCAGATAACGCCTGAAGAGCAGGTGCTTTGTCTGCGCGGTATTATCCGGAGGTTGGCGGTTGGATTGGTCGCTGTGCTTCTTGCGCTGGGGTTTTCCGTGTCGCTGTTATTACATACCCTGCAGCAGCAGGCAGAGGATCCGGAGCCGAACGGCAAGAATTACAGCACCGTCGATGCTGACAGTGCAGGATAGTGTTTCACGTGAAACATGCCCCACGGTGTGTTTCATGTGAAACAATGCATAGATTTGCGCTGAAGCATTAAAGGAGAGAGAATATGGGTAAAATTGTTGCCGTGGTCAATCAAAAGGGCGGTGTAGGAAAAACCACCACCGCTGTGAATCTGACTGCCGCGCTGACAGAGCTGGGCAAGAAAGTGCTTCTGTGTGATTTCGATCCCCAGGCAAATGCAAGCTCCGGATTGGGCGTCAATAAAAGAAAAGTCCAAAAAACAGTTTATGATGTGATCATCAACGATACACCGGTAGGGAATGCGATTGTTGCTACAAAGTACGGAGATGTACTGCCGGCCTCAGCAGATCTTGCCGGTGCAGGCGTGGAGCTCATCTCCATGCCGGAGGCCAACTACAGATTAAAGCACGCCCTGGAAACTGTTCGGCAGCAGTATGATGTAATCCTGATCGACTGCCCGCCCTCTTTGGAAATGCTGACACTGAACGGCCTTGCGGCCGCTGACAGCATCCTGGTGCCTGTGCAATGCGAATACTACGCCTTGGAGGGGCTTTCAGACCTGATGTCCACTCTTCGCATGGTCAAACACCGGATCAATCCGGGCCTGGATATCTTTGGCGTGGCCCTGACGATGTTTGACGGCCGTACGAACTTTTCTACCCAGGTTGCCCAAGAGGTGCGCAGGCATTTTCCCGGTAAGGTGTTTGCCGCGGTGATCCCCCGAAACATCCGACTGGCGGAAGCACCAAGCCACGGGCTTCCTGTTACGGCCTATGACCGTTCCAGCCGGGGGGCGCAGAGTTACCGGGAAATGGCGGCAGAGTTCTGCAAAAAACTATAAAGAGGTGATCACTATGGCATCACAAAAGGGTCTGGGAAAAGGTCTGGGCGCTCTGTTGGGAGATTTCAGCGAACCCGCAGCCGAGAAAAGCCCCTATCAGCTGTTACCGATCCACAGGGTAGAGCCCAATCCGGATCAGCCCCGGCAGGACTTTGACGAGGAAGAGCTGCAAAGCCTGGCGGCTTCGATCGCCGAGCACGGTGTGGTGCAGCCCCTCACTGTCCGTCAGCTGCCTTCCGGATACTATCAAATTATTGCCGGTGAACGCAGATGGCGTGCCGCAAGACTGGCCAATCTCAGCCAGATCCCCGCAGTGATCATTGAAGCGGATGACCGCAAAGCTATGGAGCTGGCATTGATCGAAAATCTCCAGCGGCAGGATCTGAATCCCGTGGAAGAAGCCCTGGGCTATCAGACCTTAATGAACGACTACGGCCTGACCCAGGAAGAAACTGCCCAGCGTGTGGGCAAATCCCGCCCGGCAGTAGCAAATGCACTGCGTCTACTGAATTTGTGCCCCGAGGTCTTAGGTCTGCTGCGCAGCGGTGCACTGTCCGCCGGACATGCCAGAGCGGTCCTCTCGCTGAAATCGGAAAAGAAGCAGCAGGAGGCCGCCCAGAAGATCTACGCGCTGGACCTTTCTGTACGGCAGGCGGAGCTGCTGTGCAAAAATATGGGCAAGGAACTGGTGGAGCTTCCCACAGAACCGTTACAGATCGATTATATTGGCGAATGTGAAAAAAATCTCTCCCGCCAATTGGGCCGGGGCGTACGCATCGTCAACGGTAAGCGCAAGGGTAGATTTGAACTGGAGTTTTACGGCCAGGAGGATCTGCAGAATCTGCTGGATGCTTTGATGACACTGAAAAAGTAAGGAGAGAGTCATGAAAAAGAAGCTTTACAAGTCTAATACCGACAAAAAACTGGACGGTGTCTGCGGCGGTATCGCAGAGTATTTCAATGTGGATTCCACATTGATCCGTCTGGCGTGGGTGATTTTGTCTATGTGCGTTGGCAGCGGTGTGCTGGCGTACATCATCTGTGCCATTGTGATGCCCAGAAAGCCTGATAACTACATCGACGCCGAGAGCATTTGATTTTTTCATTACTAAGGAGAGGTAATTATGTTAGACATTAAAAGAATCAAAGAAGATCCCGAGGCTGTAAAAGCAGGCCTGCGTGCAAAGGAAGTGGACTGCGACGAGGTCGTGGACCGGATCCTGGCTCTGGATGAGCAGCGCCGCAGCCTGATCGCGGATACGGAGGCCCGGAAAGCCCGGCAGAACAAGGTCAGCAAGGAGATCCCTGCCCTGAAGAAGGCGGGCAAGGATGTTTCTGCTATTTTCGCGGAAATGGCAGAGCTGAAGGCCGGTCTGGCAGAGGATGCCCAGAAGCTGGACGCTGTTCTGGCAGAGTATAAGACCCTGATGCTGAGCCTGCCCAACCTGCCTGACGCGGATCTGCTGCCCGGCGGCAAGGAGAATAACGAGCCTCTGCGCTATGTGGGCAAAAAGCCCGAATTTGACTTCCAGCCCCAGCACCATGTAGATCTGTGCACCGGTCTGGGCCTGATCGACTACGAGCGGGGCGTGAAGCTGGCCGGTGCCGGCAACTGGATGTACACCGGCATGGGTGCCCGTCTGGAATGGGCGCTGCTGAACTACTTTATCGACACCCACACCGCTGATGGCTACGACTTTATCCTGCCGCCCCACATGTTGGAGTACCAGTGCGGTGAAACTGCCGGCCAGTTCCCCAAGTTTGCTGACGAGGTCTACAAGATCGCCAACCCCACCGATGACCGCATGCACTATATGCTGCCTACCGCAGAAGCTGCCCTGGCCAGTGTTTACCGGGATGAGATCCTTGCCGAGGCAGACCTGCCCAAGAAGTTCTTCTCCTACACCCCCTGCTTCCGTCGGGAGGCCGGTTCTCACCGGGCTGACGAGCGTGGTATGGTTCGTGGCCACCAGTTTAACAAGGTGGAAATGTTCCAGTTTACCCGCCCCGAGGATTCCGATGCCGCTTTTGACGAGCTGGTCACCAAGGCCGAGAAGCTGGTGGAGGGTCTGGGTTTCCACTTCCGTACCGTGAAGCTGGCTGCCGGCGACTGCTCCGCATCCATGGCCCGGACTTATGATATCGAGATTTTGATCCCCTCCATGGACGGCTACAAGGAGGTCTCCTCCGTGTCCAACGCCCGGGACTATCAGGCACGCCGTGGCAACATCCGTTTCCGCCGGGCTGACGGCAAGATCGAGTTTGTCCACACTCTGAACGGCTCCGGTCTGGCTACCTCCCGTATCTTCCCTGCCCTGGTGGAACAGAATCAGCGTGCTGACGGCTCCATTATCGTGCCCCAGGTCCTGCGCAAGTACCTGGGCGGCATTGAGATCATCGAAAAGAAGTGATTTTCTGCAGGCGAAGGGCCTTCGCCTGCAGCACAAATACATACAGAAAGGAACATATTTATGAGCAAGAAAAACGGAAAGCCCTCCCTGTGGGAGGAGTTCAAGGCATTTGCCATTAAGGGCAATGCTATGGCTCTTGCCGTTGGTACTATCATCGGCGGTGCATTCTCCACCATTACCAAGAGCTTGACCAACGACCTGATCATGCCCGTAGTCAACATCTTCCTGGGCGGCGCTGATTTCAGCGATGCCAAGATCGTTCTGCCCCGGATGCCCTGGGTAGAGCCTACCTATGAGACCGTTGTGAACGAAGCCGGCGAAGAGGTGGTCCAGGTCGTAGAGAATTACCTGACCTACGGCAACTTTATCTCCGCTGTGATCAACTTCCTGATCCTGGCCTTTGTTGTCTTCATGCTGGTCAAGGGCCTGAATGCACTATCTGAGCTGGGCAAGAAAAAGGAAGAGGAAGCCGCTGCTGCTGAGCCTCCTGCACCTCCCGCACCTTCCAAGGAAGAGCTGCTGCTGGCAGAGATCCGTGACCTTTTGAAAGAGAAATAAACATTTTCTGGAAAACCGCAATTTGCACAAAATTGCAAGAAACATTTTGACAAATACGCCCAATGGACTTATAATGAAGCCGTTGGGTGTATTTGCACTGTAATCTGTAGAAACAGGAAAGAAGGTTCCGAGCATGTTTAAGATCGTTCGCAAGAAAGAGCTCAATGCCAATGTGACGCTGATGGACATTGAGGCCCCTTTCATCGCAAAGAAGGCCAAGGCCGGCCAGTTTATCATCTTCCGTATTGATGAAAAGGCCGAGCGTGTTCCTCTAACCATTGCCGGTTACGACCGGGAGAAGGGCACCGTCACGATCATCTTCCAGAAGGTCGGATTTGCCACCATTGCACTGGGTGCCCTGAACGAGGGTGACTATATTCAGGATTTCGTAGGCCCTCTGGGCAAGCCCACCCCCGTGGAAGGAAAGAAGCGGGTCTGCGTGGTCGGCGGCGGCGTAGGCTGTGCCATTGCCCTGCCCTCTGCCCGTGCTTTTAAGGAGGCCGGTGCTGAGGTTGATGTGATCGTCGGCTTCCGCAATAAGGACATCGTGATCCTGGAGGATGAGTTTAAGGCTGCCTCCGACAACATGTACCTGATGACCGACGACGGCTCCTACGGCGAGCACGGCTTTGTTACTGTAAAGCTGCAGCAGCTGCTGGAGAGCGGCCGGGAGTATGACGAGGTTCTCGCCATCGGTCCCGTGCCCATGATGAAATTCGTCTGCAAGACCACCGAGCCCTTCGGCGTACACACCAGCGTGTCCCTGAATCCCATTATGGTGGATGGCACCGGCATGTGCGGCGGCTGCCGCGTGACTGTTGGCGGTGAGACCAAGTTTGCCTGCGTGGACGGCCCTGAGTTTGACGGTCACAAGGTGGACTTCGCCGAGCTTATGAGCCGCAACAGCACCTATCGCACCCGGGAAGCCGATGTGAAGGAACACCACACCTGCCGCATGGAGGCCATGGGCAAAGAACTGATCAAATAAGGAGGAAGCTGTAATGGCAAATATGACTTTGGTTAAGACCCCCATGCCTGAGCAGGATCCTCAGGTCCGTGCCCGGAACTTCAAGGAAGTTGCTCTGGGCTATACCGCAGAGATGGCCATTGAAGAAGCCAATCGCTGCCTGGGCTGCAAGAATCCCAAGTGTGTAGAGGGCTGCCCCGTCAATGTGCGCATCCCTGAGTTCATTAAGAAGGTTCAAGAGGGCGACTTCAAAGCCGCTTACGAGATCGTTACCTCCACCAACGCCCTGCCTGCTCTTTCCGGACGCGTCTGCCCCCAGGAGAGCCAGTGCGAGTGCAAGTGCGTCCGCGGCATTAAGGGCGAGCCTGTGGCCATTGGCCGGCTGGAGCGTTTTGTGGCTGACTGGTATCGTGAGAATGTAAACGCTATGCCCGAAAAGACCCCCTCCAACGGCATCAAGGTCGCCGTGGTTGGTTCCGGCCCTGCCGGCATGACCGCCGCCTCTGACCTTGCCAAGAAGGGCTACGCCGTTACCATGTTCGAGGCTCTGCACACCGCCGGCGGCGTGCTGGTCTACGGCATCCCGGAGTTCCGGCTGCCCAAGGCCATCGTTGCCAACGAGGTCAAGAAGCTGGAGGCCCAGGGTGTTGAAGTCATGACCAACATGGTTATCGGCAGAGTGCTCACCATCGACGAGCTGTTCGATATGGGCTACAAGGCTGTGTTCGTAGGCTCCGGTGCCGGTCTGCCCATGTTTATGAACATCCCCGGTGAATCCCTGGTAGGCGTTATGTCGGCCAACGAATACCTGACCCGTACCAACCTGATGAAGGCCTATGATGAAAGCTACGATACCCCCATCATCAAGTCCAAGGCTGTAGCCGTGGTCGGTGGCGGTAATGTGGCTATGGATGCTGCCCGGTGCGCCATGCGTCTGGGTGCTGAGCACGTGTATGTGGTCTACCGCCGTGGCGAGGCTGAAATGCCTGCCCGTGCTGAGGAAAAGCACCACGCCAAGGAAGAGGGCATCGAGTTTAAGACTCTGTGCAATCCCGTGGAGATCGTGGGCGATGAGAATGGCCGTGTTTGCGGCATGAAGTGCATCTGCATGGAGCTGGGCGAGCCTGATGCTTCCGGCCGCCGCCGTCCCATTGAGGTGCCGGGTTCCGAGTTCATGCTGGATGTGGACACCGTCATTATGTCCCTGGGTACAAGCCCCAATCCCCTGATCCGCTCCACTACCCCCGGTCTGGATACCAACCGTAAGGGCTGTCTGATCGTGGACGAGAATGAGATGACCACCCGTGAGGGTGTGTTCGCCGGCGGCGATGCCGTTACCGGCGCTGCCACCGTCATCCTGGCTATGGGCGCCGGTAAGAAGGGCGCTGCAGCCATCGACAAATTCCTGCAGGGTAAGTAAGTTATGTAAACCAACACGCCCACATCTCAGGATGTGGGCGTGTTATCGTTCCGCTAAGAGAGGAGGCTGCCCGGTGAAGAACCGTTCCATGGCCCAATGCGCCCTGTTTGCCGCGCTGATGTGCATCTGCGCATGGATCTGCGTTCCCTTGGGGGACGGTGCCTTTACCCTGCAAACCTTCGGCCTGTTTTTGGCGTTGGAGCTTCTGGGCGGCAAAAGGGGCAGTCTGGTCTGCCTTGTATACCTACTGCTTGGAGCTGCCGGTTTGCCGGTATTTGCCGGCTTCCGGGGTGGACTGGGCGTACTGCTAAGCACCACCGGAGGCTATATCTGGGGATTTCTGTTCGCGGCGCTGGTGTACTGGGGCATCACCCACTTTGGTGGAAACCGCCTCCCTGTACGCCTGCTGGCGCTGCTTTCGGGCCTGGCCCTCTGCTATGGGTTGGGTACGGTCTGGTTTATGGGCGTATATGCAGGTGGCAGAGATGCCATGGGCCTATGGGCCGTCCTTGCCAAGTGCGTAGCGCCATACCTGCTTCCCGATGGGCTCAAGCTGGCTCTTGCCCTGGTGCTGGCGCCAAAACTAAGACGGCATCTGCGTTGCTGACGCATAACAGGCCCCTCCTGGGCATAGATTGTCCTCAGGAGGGGATCTTTTATGCGAAAACGGGATATGCTGCTGCTCCTGGGAGCGATCTTAGCGGTTACCGCCATTGTAATTACCCAGTTCACCCACAGTGCCTTGGAGACCGGAGCCTGGGGTCTTAGCTTCCGGCAGGACAACACGGCCCCCATTGGTCCAGCCAGTGTGGAGGAGCTTTCCCGGTATCAGGCGGCATATCTGGGCGATACGCAGAAAAAGGTGATCTATCTGACCTTTGACGCGGGCTATGAGAACGGCTGCACGGAAAAGATTCTGGACGCGCTGAAAAAGCACAATGCCCCGGCTGCTTTCTTTCTGGTGGGCAACTACATGGAGAAAAACGCCGATCTGGTGCGCCGAATGGTAAACGAGGGCCACATCGTAGGCAATCACACTATGCACCATTACGATATGAGCAAGCTGGACAGTCTGGAGGCTTTCTCCAAGGAGCTGACGGATCTGGAAGCGCTGTTTCAGCAGATCACGGGCAAGGAGCTGCCTAAGTATTATCGCCCACCCCAGGGTACATACAGTCAGAACAATCTGGTTATGGCCCGGGACTTGGGCTACAGAACTGTCTTCTGGAGCTTGGCCTATGTGGATTGGAACAATGATGCTCAGCCCACCGCCGAGCAGGCCTATGCCAAGCTGCTGCCCCGGATCCATAACGGTGCTGTGGTGCTGCTCCATTCCACCTCTGCCACCAATGCTCAGATTATGGATGATCTTCTGACTAAGTGGGAGGAAATGGGGTATACCTTTGGGAGCGTGGATGCTCTGTTTGGGCAATAATTCTTCAAAATGTTGATTTTGCGGGCTTTTCGTGGTAAACTATAGAAAAAGCGGAAAGGAAGATTTTCCGATGAAAAAAATGATCACTGCCTTGCTGTGGGTCGTGCTGATCCTGCTTTGCTTCGCTGCCTGCGGCAGCTCACAGATCCCGGGCCGGTACGACCTGACTGCCATCGAGTCTGAAGGTGTCACGATCAGCGTAAGCGATATCAAGGATGCGGACACCCAGATGTACCTACAGCTCAACGCCGATGGCACGGGCGTTATGCAGATCGGTGCAGAAGCAGCCCAAATGCAATGGAAGGATGGCATGCTCTGGCCCGTAGGTCAGGAGGATGACAAAGTGCCCTTTACCGTAGAAAACGGCGTGCTCACCATGCACCAGGATGGCCAGACCATGACCTTCACCAAAGCCAAATAAGAAAATTCCCACGGCATTCGCCGTGGGAATTTGTTTGCATAGCGGTTACTTTTAAGGCAGCCGGGTATCTGTGCAATGTCACTTAGTTAAGGGTGTCATCCTGAGTGTAGCGCAGCGGAGTCGAAGGATCTTCGCACTGATATGTGCTCAGCAGTTTCGAAAATGCGTAGATTCTTCGACTTCGCATCTGTGATGCTTCGCTCAGAATGACAGGGTTTTTAACTTAATGACATTGGGTATCTGTGGGCTGGGTACTTTCGACACGATTACGCTTCCCAGCCGGGCTTCTTCGGGCTGATGCCCACATAGGTGGTACCGGCCTTCAGGCTGACGGGAGAACCGTCTGCATAAGTATAGACAAAGGGCTCGTTCAGAGACTTTCTGCTCCATTTGATAGGTACGATCTGTCCGTCAATGGCCAGATATCCCTCTCCCTCGCCAATCAGTGTGTAGAAGGAGCGGTAATAATAGCCGTCATATTTTTGCCACTGCTTGGTATTCAGCACCAACACGTTGGCAAAGGTCACAGTTTTTTCTGTGTTTCCATCCGTCATGTCCTGGCCGTATTGGGCCGCGTTGTACAGTCCGGTGGCTGCGTCGTAGGTCATAGTGGTGGTTTTGTTGGCGTTAAAGGTGACGGTGACCTTGCCGGCGGCCTCTCCTGTCAGCGCCACATCATCGCTGAACAGCAAGCCGTGGTCCCGGGTCTGCTCGTACACCTTGTCATAGCCCTTATCCTTCAGGCCCTGCAGCAGCTTCTCGCCGCTGGTAAACAGGGTGTGTTCCCATGCATAGCCGGAATTATACCGGTCCCTATCCCGAAAGAAGTATCTGCCGTTGGACTGCTCGTTGATATGGGCCCAGTTGGGCACTTTGAGCTTGGTGTCGGTATAATAGCCATTCAGACCCCACTCACTGCCGCCGCAATGGATCACCGGCGCGTCATGGGCAGAAGAGATGCTGTTAAAGAAGCTGCGGTTGCTGCGCACGGGACCCAGCCGTGTCACCTCGCTGAAATCGGAGAAGATCGCGAGCAGGCGGGTAATGCCGCCCTCTGTTTCCAGCTCGTAGATCATGTCTGCTTCACCAATACCGTGCAAAGGCAGGCAGGCCTTGATGTTATTGATGACAACAGCCGTGGCTCTGCCGGTGTAAGGGGTCTCCGAGAGAGAGCCGTTCAGAGGGTGTCTGTACAGCACAGGGGGAGGATCTGGCGGGCCTTCGGTGGTGTTGTCCTCCGTGGTGTCCGTTGTATTGTCCACTGTGCTGTCTGTTGTATTATCCACAGTACCGTCAGTGGTATGATCAACTGTACTTTGGTCTCCGGCTGTTTGTCCACCACAGCCTGCCAGCAGCAGGCACAGGCAAAGAAGCCATGCTACAATGCGTTTCATGGGGGTCATCCTTTCGGTGTTTAATGCCCATATTATAGCAGAGTGTTATGTAAAATGCAACCGCAGTGTGTTGGAAATGCATGTCAAAAGCCAGCAGGTAATGCGATTACCTGCTGGCTTTAGTCTGTCAAAAAATCTGTTTTTGACAGACTGGCAGAGGTCAAGGAAGGCGCAAAGACAAGCAAACGGTCAGCGTCGGCGTACATAGGTACGGTAGTCTGACCGTTTGCGCAGTAAGTCAAAATGCCTTGCGCAGCAAGCATTTTCACCCCACATC
>JAGBSG010000007.1 GCA_017632035.1 Oscillospiraceae bacterium
CAGATCGCTATGGGTGCAAACCAGGCACAGACCATCAAGGCTATCTGCGAGGCTGAGGCTTACAACGGTCCTTCCCTGATCATCGGCTATGCTCCCTGTGAGATGCACTCCATCAAGGGCGGCATGATGAACTGCCAGGCTGAGATGAAGAAGGCTGTTGACTGCGGTTACTGGAACCTGTTCCGCTTCGATCCCTCCAAGGAGACCGGCAAGTTCACTCTGGATTCCAAAGCTCCCAAGGATGGCTATCAGGAGTTCCTGATGAACGAAGCCCGCTACAGCCGTCTGACCCGTGAGTTCCCCGAGCGTGCAACCGAGCTGTTCGCTAAGAACGAGGCTGCTGCCAAGGAGCGCTACGAGCACCTGCTGAAGCTGGTCGATATGTACAAGGACTAATCTGCAGCATATTAATTTACCCGCCCCTGCCTACCAGGGGCGGGTTTCTAAACGGAGGAAACATGCACTGTACCGTCATAGATATGCGCGGAGACTATGCCTATGTCAAATACGATGCCAGCGGCATTGTTTCCGAGGTCGCCATTGCCCTGCTGCCCTTCGGCATCGACATTGGCGACCGCCTGAAATTTGAAGATTTCGAGTTCACCCAGATATAAAAGAGACCGCCGATGGCGGTCTCTTTTATCACTTATTTTTTCTTTTGATTTTCCACTCAATATGTTTTTTTCGTACATGCTCACGCTTTTCCTTTAAACGCGATCGTAGCTCCGGCGGCTGAGGGAGTAGTTTTTCTTCCGTTATCTCTCGCTTTTCTAACCGTGCATGGGTAATCTCACGCAGCAGCGCATACAGCACAGAGGCCATAGGGATCATCAGGAACATGCCAATCACGCCCATAAGCTCTCCGCCAACAGCTACCGCCAAAAGAACCCACATTCCCGGAAGGCCGATAGATGTGCCAACAACCCTTGGATAGATCAGGTTGTTTTCAATTTGCTGCAGAACCAGGAACATGACAATAAACCAAACAGCCTGCATGGGATTATCAACAAGTATAAAGAGCGCACCAAAAATACATCCAACAAATGCACCAACTACGGGAATAAATGCGGTAATCGCAACCAAAACACTGACCAGAGGGATGTATGGCATTTGAAAGATCGCCATACTGACAGCAAAAAGGCATCCGAGAATACATACCTCCAGGCACTGGCCGGACAGGAAGTTGGAAAATGTGGAATTTGCCAAACGCATAACCCGAACAGTCTGGTCACACCATTTTTCAGGCAGGAAGGCATAAATCAGTCTTCTTCCCTGCCGGGCTAAGGTCTCCTTCTGGAACAGACAGTAGATCGCAAATACAATGCTGATCACAGCATTTACCAAACCACTTGCAATACCGCCAATGGCTGTAATTGCGCCTATAATGATCGCCGATACACTATTACCAACCATGTCGATCATTTTCTGAATCAGGCCGGCAAAATCCATGCTTTCAAAACTTGTGTTGTTTGTCACCCATTCCATGAGTTCAGGATTGTCACTCAAGAAATTGGTAACGGATTCATGGATTCCGGTAAAGAATTCCGGTAGATGGTCTGCAAATGTCTGTGCCGTCTGGAGAACCTGGGGAATCAGCAGCCAGAACACAACAGTAAGAACAAGTCCAACTACGATAAATGTAATCAGCAGTGCAAGCACTCTGCGCAGCTTAGCGTTACCAACAGGAGTCAGCAGTTTCTCAATGCTTCGCATTGGAACATTAATAATAAATGCAAGAACAGAACCTACAATAAAGGGTGAAACAACATTTTTAATCACCGTGTATACGCTTCTGACCCGCTCCGTCTCATGCAGCAGCCAGTAAAACAAAATACAGGCCGCAACACCAAGAAAAATGTTACGGATCGTTTTTTTATTAAGCTCCAATGTCATCTCTCCTCTCTGCAAACTATACTAAGACATAATTTTGGAAATTCCATGAACAAAAAAGAATTATTTAGAAAGGCGAACCAGTTCATCACACAACGCATCCACATTTGCCTGGGTAGATGCCCAGCTGGTGCAGAAACGAACAGCCCGATGCCGGTCATTCACACGGCACTGCTCTGTAAAACTGAATCGCTTAGCAAGCTCTTCAAGCAGCGCATCCGGCAGTATGGCAAACACCTGGTTGGTCACACCGGGCACAAGCAAACTGTACCCTAGACTTTTCAATGTATCGCGGATCTGATCCGCCAAACGGTTTGCATGCTTGCCCATTTCAAAGTACAAGCCATTTTCCATCAATGCACAAAACTGCACACCCAGCAGCCTGCCCTTTGCCAACATACCGCCATGCTGCTTCATAAGATAACGAAAATCTTCACTGATCGCATGGTTGGAGAACACCACTGCCTCACCAAACAACGCTCCGACTTTTGTTCCGCCAATATAAAACACATCACACAGTCTGGCAAGATCGGCTAAAGTCACATCATTCCCCTGCGCCGTCAGGCCGTAACCCAACCGAGCACCGTCCAGGAACAAATACATGCCATTGTCCCTACATGCGGCTGATATCTCCTCGAGTTCCTGCAATGTATAGATCGTTCCAAGCTCTGTAGGATTCGAGATGTACACCATCTTAGGCTGAGAGATATGTTCAAAGGCTTCATCGGAGCGATGGCTGACGGCGGCCTCGGTGATCTGCTGTGCCGTGATCTTACCGTCATCAGAGGAAACAGAGAGCACCTTGTGACCGGTAGCTTCTACAGCACCTGTCTCATGTACATTGATATGGGCACTGACCGCGCCCAGAGCTGCCTGATGAGGCCGCAGAGCAGCGTCGATAACAACGAGATTGGTCTGGGTACCGCCAACCAGAAAATGAACATCCAGCGCATCATTTTCGCAAAGCCGACGAATATGGGCTGCCGCCTCAGCACAATAGTGATCCATACCGTAGCCCGGTGTCTGCTCTAAATTGGTATTCACAAGCTTACGCAGCACCGCAGGGTGGCAGCCTTCGCTGTAGTCATTATTGAAATATATCATATTTGCCTCCGCATTATTATCTTCTCTTTATTTTACAGGGTAAATCACAACCTGTCAAGAACGCATATCCCAGCCTCAGCACGCATAAGGTTTTTCTGGTAGCATACAGCTGGGAGGGGAAACTATGACAGATACGATTGAGGAGAGGGCCTGCGAACTGGCTGTGTACATGATTGAAACAGGTGCGACAGTCAGAGCTGCAGCAAAGCATTTTGGAATCTCCAAATCAACCGTACATAAGGATCTGTCGCAAAGGCTACCCAAGTATAACAAAGTGCTCTACACAAAGGTTAGAAGCATTCTTGATGAAAACAAGGCACAGCGTCATATCCGCGGCGGTATGGCCACGAGAGAAAAATACTTAAAAGCCAAATGATACAGAAGCCCAACCCCCGGGTTGGGCTTCCATGCTTTTTTCAAAGATCATCGGCATCCTGGACCGGTGTATCATACGGATCCCCTGCAACACCGGTATAGCTGCCCAACGGATCCGGTCTGATCGGGCTTGCTCCCACCTGGCCCAAGGGTAAAGCGGAATGTTCAAACGGATGTTTTTTTCTATTATTCAATAGCAGCACCTCCAAGCAGGTTAAATAGTTCTACCCGAAAATATTCTCTGCAGTAAACATTGAAACTATGCCGCTTTTGTTGTATACTTGAAATATCGTTATAATGAAAGGACAATTCTATGTTCGACATTACGCTGATTGCCATAGGTAAGCTGAAAGAAAAATTCTATCTGTCCGCCGCATCGGAATACGAAAAGCGGTTGAGCGGTTACTGTCGCTTCCAAATTCTAGAATTGCCAGAGTCTAGACTTCCGGAGGACCCATCCTCTTCTGAGATCGCCGCAGGTCTGGAAAAAGAAGCTGATCTAATCCTTTCAAAGATTCCGAAAGGGGCGTGGTTCTGCGTACTTACGCCGGAAGGAAAGGAACTCAGCTCTAACGCGCTGGCAGATACGATCCATCATGTAAAACTCTCCGGAAAAAGCAGCGCGTGTTTTTTAATCGGCTCGTCGTTTGGTATCTCACCCAGGATCAAGGCCAAGGCAGATTTCCGGCTTTCTATGGGGCCCATGACCTTCCCTCATCACCTTGCACGGATCATGGTACTTGAGCAGCTGTACCGCAGCGAAGCTATCCAGGCCGGCAGTAAATATCATAAATGAAGCAACGCCAGCCACAGATGTGGCTGGCGTTCAGTCTAAAATTCACCTGCATCGTACATCACAGCAGAAAGTGCACACAAGGGCGCTGTCTCACAGCGCAGGATCCGCTTTCCAAGCGTGCAAATCATCAAACCCGCTTCCTTTGCCTGATCGATCTCAACGCTCTCAAAGCCGCCCTCAGGGCCTGACAGAAGACTAATTGTCTCATAGGGTCTGGCATCAAGGGCCTGCCGCAAAGTCGTGGCCCGCTCATTTTCATAAAACAGGATGGCCCGGTCAGCCTGTGCCGCTCTTTGGAGCGCCGCTGTATAGCTGTCAAGAACAATGACTGCTGGGATCTGTCCTCTGCCAGACTGCTCTGCCGCAGAGGCGGCGATTTTTTGCCAGCGCTCGAGTTTCTTCTTTAGACTTTTCTCGTCAGGCTTGGATACACACCTTGCAGACGGAAATACCACAATTTCATAGGCTCCCAGCTCCGTAGCCTTTTGGATCACATGCTCCAACTTATCTGCCTTAGGGAAAGCGATGTACACGCTGGCCAGAATCCTGGCCTCAGTCTCGGAAGCCTGTCTGGTTACTACCGAAAGCTGCACCGTGCTTGCAGAAGCATCCTCAACCCGACATACGCTCTCACGCCCCTGCCCATCACAGATCACCACACTCTCCCCTGCCTTCAGCCGTAAAACTCTGGCATGGGCAGCATTCTCATCCGCCAGCACAGGAGATTCCTTTTCATATTCATCAGCACTCACAAAAAAACGAAACACGGGCCGCCCTCCCACCAACATATTTTATTATATTATAACAGAAGAACAAAGAAAATGATAGTAGCATTTTCCATTCTTCCGTACTTGTTGACACAGATTTCAAAAAAGGGTATAATGTCAATATCAACATACCGTTTAACAGCCTTTCGCTGAGAACAAAAGGAGAAAGCAATATGGCACATGGCAAATACGACAACAGACATCGCAGAAGAAAAAGAAATAATAGCGGTATCGGTGTTGTTGTAGCACTTACCGCACTGTTGCTGATTCTTGCCGTCTTGCTCTTCGCAAAATCCTGCACACCACAAACACCAGACATTACAACAGCCGATACAACCGAAAGTTCTGGAACGAATCAAACAGATGACAGCACAGAGGATTCAGGCACTGAGGATCCAGGTCCTAAAGAACCCTATGTAGTTTCATCAGCCTCCGTTGGCGTTACAGGTGATCTGCTTATGCATCTGCCGGTTATCGACGCAGCTGCTATTGGCAACGGCAAGTACGATTTCAGTGAGAACTTTAAGTATATGAAAAAGTACTACGAGAGATTTGATTTCATGGTAGCCAACTTGGAAACCACCCTGGCAGGCACAGCAATGCCATATCACGGTTATCCCAACTTTAACTGTCCAGATGATCTCATTGATGGTCTCCTGGGTGCCGGTGTTGATATGCTCCTGACTGCCAATAACCACAGCTATGACACATACCAAGAAGGCATGTTGCGCACACTTAAAGTTCTGGAAGAAAAGGGCATGTACGCATTGGGCACCCGCAAATCCAAGGACCTCCCCACCTATATGGTCAAAGACCTGAACGGAATCAAGATCGGTATGGTCTGCTACACCTATGATACCGGTTCCACATCTGACGGACGAAAATCGCTAAACGGCAATTCACCTATGACTAAAACAGCAAGTGAGCTGATTAACACATTTAATTACAGCACTACCGACAAGTTTTATAAGGAGCTTAAGGACACACTTTCTGCCATGAAAAACGAGGGTGCTGAAGCGACCATCGTTTTCATCCACTGGGGCAACGAATACGAGCTAAAACCCACAACCTCACAGACCAAAATTGCCAAAGAACTCTGCGAGCTTGGTGTGGATGTCATTGTTGGCGGACACCCCCATGTAGTGCAGCCCTTTGAGACCTTAACATCTTCTACCGGTCATACGACACATTGCATTTACTCTCTGGGTAATGCTTTATCCAACCAGAACAGAAACTCACTGGAAAACACGACCAGCAACGCAATTTACACCGAAGATGGCATGGTTTTCGGCGTAGAATTTAAAAAGTGGAGCGACGGTACAGTTAAAATCTCCAGCATCTCTCTTCTCCCCACATGGGTCAACAAGGAATGGAGAAACAGCAAGAATGTTTATAATATCATCCCTCTAGATACGGCTGTAGAGGCGTGGAATTGTTACAATGTCAGTAAGGAAAGCCGCACATATGACTCTTATAAACGCACAATGAGTGTTGTCGGAAAAGGTTTGAACGAAACACTGGAAGACATGGGCCTGACAAAGGTCCCCTTGACATTTGGGAATTGATGCGAAAAGCCTCCGGAGTCTCCGGAGGCTTTTGTTATCTGTAGAGAGTTCTTTCGAAACCTCCATCGCACAAAAAAGAGACAGCCCAATGGGCTGCGCATCTTCTTAACAGTTTCATTTCACATCCCTATCGGGATGCGCCCTGAAACTGTTGGACTCTCCCACGAGCTAACAAAGTGTCCACCGGACACTTTGTTGCCTCCCGACGGTCGGCCGCTCTTTCGAGTCCATCCATCGCACCAAAAAAAGACAGCCCAATGGGCTGTCTCTTGTTTGGTGCGAGAGATGGGACTCGAACCCACACGGCGATCACCACACGCACCTCAAACGTGCTTGTCTACCATTCCAACACTCTCGCAAGTGCGCTTCAGTATTATACCTTGCATACCTGTATTTGTCAACACCTTTTTACATCTTCGCAACCATGCCGTTCTGCCGGTAAATACCGCATAGTGCAAGCCTCACCGGAAACGATTCCATCAATATAGATTGCGCTCTCAGAGATCCGCTCAAAGCCGCATTTTTCGTGAACGGTTAACGATGGCGCATTACGCTTTTCTACGTGCGAGTACAATGCCGACAAGTTACTTACTTCACAATACGCCACGAGTGCGGATAGCAACTTGTACCCATAGCCTTGATTACGGCAATCCGGCTTTGTTTCCAGTCCGGCAATCAGCAAGCCGCCTTCATATGGCTCAACACGGGCGGCACTAATGTAATGGTCCTTCTCTTCCCAAACAACGTACACCGCGCCCTCGGTGCAAAAGAACACTTCCCTTATGTAGGCATAAAAATCCTGTTCAGCAAGTATTACAGCCTCATTTCTATCAAAACCTCGGTACTCAGTTTTTGCCGCATTTCGCAGAGATTCTCCATATACATCCATAATTTCATTATATTTCAGTTCCAGACAGGATCTAATGAGTTTTAACATAAAGCCCCTCAAAAAACAAAATTTTGTAATCTGCAGTAATTATTCTGTTTTATGTCAGTAATTTCACTATTTTAACTATAAATGTTTGATTTTTATCAGATTATCCAGAAATCAAATTCTACAAAACCAGAGTATTTCTAACATTATACCTAGACTTATTCACAGATTCCACAAGTTTTTCCACAGTATGGAAGTTGTTTTATTATGTCGAAATTAGCGTTGTTCCGTAAAATCATAGCTATTCCAAACATATCTTGTCGTTTTACAGAAAATCACATTGGGCGAAATTAGTCGGAAATGTTCAATTCCTAATATTCATCTTCCAAAAACAGCAAATGCAGGAACAGTGTCCAGTTCCTGCATTTGCACTTAAACTCTTTCCCCTAAAATCGATTTAGTGGCATACGCGTTGAGCTGCATATCCGCAATATTCCCTGAAAGATACTCAAAATACGCCTGCGCACCGATCATGGCAGCGTTATCTCCGCACAAATGCAGGGGCGGCAAATAGACCTGACCCCCCAAACCCTGCGCAGTCTCCAGAATATCCTTGCGGATCCTTGAATTGGCCGCAACGCCCCCGGCTACAGCCAGAGCGCGTCGTCCTGTCTGCTTCATCGCCGCAACAATTCTGGGTACCAGAGTGTCCGACACTGCGCCGCAGAAGGCAGCGCAGAGGCTGTTGGTGTCAATTACCTCGCCGACCTGCTGAGCATGATGGATCAGATTTAATGTGGCCGTCTTAAGTCCCGAAAAGCTCATATCGTACGGATTGCTGCCGGGCTTGGAGCGTGGGAGTACATACCTGGTTTCATCGCCCAATTGCGCAGCGCGGTCAAGGGCAGCACCGCCGGGATACGGCATGCCAAGGACTCTACCGACCTTATCAAAGCACTCCCCTGCCGCATCGTCCAATGTTGTACCCAGGATCTCCATATCGGTATAATCCCGTACATCTACGATCATCGTATGACCACCGGATACCACCAGGCACAAAAACGGCGGCTTCAGATCCGGATAGGCAAGATAATTGGCAGCAATATGACCGCGAATGTGATGAACAGGTATTAAGGGCTTGTTCAAAGCCAATGCAGCGGCCTTAGCAAAATTCACGCCAACAAGAACCGCTCCAATCAATCCGGGCGCATAGGTAACAGCAATAGCATCAATATCCCTGCGTGTCATCCCTGCCTTTATAAGCGCCTGATCTGCCAAGGCGTAGATCGCCTCGATATGCTTGCGGGAAGCGATCTCCGGCACAACGCCGCCATAGATCCGGTGAAGCTCGACCTGTGAAGCGATGCAATCGGTCAGGACTTTTCTGCCGTCAGCTACCAGAGCGACAGCTGTCTCATCACAGGAGGATTCAACTGCAAGTATATTCATAGCTGCCACTCCTTTCGCAGGATCAGTGCATCCTCTTTGGGCCCTGAATAATAATTAGGTCTTCGCCCGATCTGTTCAAAGCCCAGCTTATGATACAAGGACTTCGCACCGTCGTTAGATGCCCGGACCTCCAGGGTCAAGCTATAGACTTCAGCCGCTTTCAGCCGCTGTATCAGGCAGGATACCAGAGCCGCTCCTACGCCTTTTCTGCGATACAGCGGCACGACCGCCAGATTCATCATATCTGCCTCTCCCAGGACCGTCTGGGACCCTACATAACCAACTACCGCGTCACCTTCAAGTGCAACGATCCACAATGATAGTGGATTGTCCAGCTCAGCCGCTACAGAGTTTTCACTCCAGGGGTGTGAAAAACACAGCTGTTCCAGCGCGGAAACCTGAGAAACATGCTCCTGTTTCATATCAACATATTGGATCATTTTGCGTCAAACCAGCTCTTTCCCCACTTGGCCTCAGCTACAAGCGGTACATTCAGCAGTGCTACCTGCTCCATTTCCCTGCTGACCAGCTCCGCAACCCCAGCAGCTACCGCCTCAGGGCATTCAATGATCAGCTCATCGTGGACCTGCAAGATCAGCTTAGCATCAGGAAACCGGTCGGCCAGCGCCTTATCCACCCGGATCATAGCCAGCTTGATCAGATCAGCAGCCGTTCCCTGGATAGGCGTATTCAGCGCAATTCTTTCGGCACCCTGCCGAATATTAAAGTTGGTGCTTTTCAGCTCCGGGATCTCCCGCCTTCTGCCATAGAGCGTCTTCGTATATCCGTTTTCCCGGGCTTCTTCAACCACCTGCTTCATATAGGCCTTTACGCTACGGTAATTGGTTAGATAACTGTCAATATACTCCCGGGCCTCATAGCGGCTGACACCGATATCCTCAGCCAGAGAAAACTCCGAAATGCCGTACACGATACCAAAGTTTACAGCCTTGGCATGTCTTCTTTGTAGGGGTGTTACCTGCTCTGTGGGCACGCCAAATACCTGAGAAGCCGTAGCAGTATGAATATCCGTACCGCCGGTGAAAGCCTGCTGCATCACCCGGTCCTGGGCAATGTGCGCAAGGACCCGCAGCTCGATCTGGCTGTAGTCAGCATCCACTAGCACACAGCCTTCTCTTGGAACGAACATTTTACGAATCTCCGCACCCAGGTCGGTGCGCACAGGAATGTTCTGCAAGTTGGGTTCCGTTGAAGAAAGACGACCGGTAGCAGTAACCAGATTCTGAAAGGTGGTACGAATACGGCCATCTTCACAGATCACCTTCAAGAGGCCATCGGCATAGGTGGATTTCAGCTTGGTAAGCATTCGATAATCCATAATGGCGGGAATAATGGGATGTTTGTGTTTTAGCTTTTCAAGAACATCCGCGTTGGTGGAATACCCGGTTTTTGTCTTCTTCACAGGCGGAAGTCCCATTTTCTCAAACAGCAGTTCCCCCAACTGTTTGGTAGAATTGATGTTAAAAGGACCGTCAGAGTAGGAGAAGATCAGTTCTTCACATGCCTGGATGCGCTGTGCCAGCATAGTCCCGAATTGCTCAAGCTGCTCCCTGTCGATGGCAACGCCCCGCTTCTCCATGCCATAAAGAACATAACATAGCGGAAGCTCTATATCGTAGTACAGGCTCTTCATACCCAGCCGTTCCAATTCCTCCGGCAACACCTGATACAAATTCCAAATCGCTTCCGCACAGGCTTCCGGATCGGCGTCCTCCACACTGACACCCAGAAAATTGATCGCCAGTTTGGAGATGGGATAGTCCGATTGGGAAGGATTCAAATTATAAGCAGCCAGCGCCGTATCAAAGCAGAAATTGCCGTAAGAAACCCCCATGTTATCCAGGGTATGCATAAGGGCCTTCATATCATGGCACAGAAGCTTGTCCGCAGCAGCCAAACTATCTCCAAGCTGCATAGACTCCATGGGTGTCAGAACACAAACACCGGCATTCCACGCAAGGCCCAGGGAACCATCCTCTGCCGCATAGACCGCAACTACGCCTTCAGCCGGGGGCAATGCATCCACTCTGGGCAGGGCATCAAATTTTTGCGTCTTAATCGGTGCTTCCACTTCAGCACCGCGCAGACCGTATTTATCGATCAATCTGACAAACTCCAACCGCACAAACAGATTATACAGTTCCGCTCTGTTGTAGGGCTGAAGGATCGCATCCTCCGGCGCAAAATCAATCGGCGCAGTCAGGCGGATCGTCGCAAGATCATAGGACAGATAGGCGTTTTCTTTGCCAGCCTCCAGTTTTTCGCGGAGCTTAGGGCGAATAGACGCGTCCCCAATGTTTTCGTACACCCCGTCAAGAGAACCAAATTTCAAAAGCAGTTCCGTCGCTGTCTTTGGGCCAACACCCGCAACACCGGGAATATTATCCGAGCTGTCACCCATAAGAGATTTCAGATCGATCATTTTTACGGGCTCAAAGCCATACTCTTCCCGGAATTTTTCTTCGTCGTAGAGCGTAGCCGTTGTCTGCCCAGGTCTGGAAATGACCAGCTTCACACGGACATGCCGGTCGATCAGCTGAAGACTGTCTCTGTCACCGGTAACGATGACACACTCCCAGTCATTATTGCTGCAGATCCTGCTTACAGTTCCGATCACATCATCGGCCTCCCAGCCCTGACACTCATAGATTGGAATGTTCATGGCGGAAAGAACCTGCTTCATCACCGGCATCTGCTGTGCCAATTCCTCCGGCATAGCGTGGCGTGTTGCCTTATATCCCTCATAACGCACATGCCGAAAAGTGGGGCCATGGAGATCAAAGGCTACACATACCGCATCCGGCTGTTCCTCCCGCTCCATACGCTCCAGAATATTCAGGAATCCATAAATGGCATGGGTGCAAAGCCCCTCACGGTTTGTAAGGGGCTTTACGCCAAAAAACGCTCGATTGATAACGCTGTTGCCGTCCAGGATCAGCAGTTTCATACTCTTCTCCACTTCGTGCCCTGAGGTGTATCGATGATCTCTACACCCATAGCATTTAATGCATCACGGATACGGTCAGCCTCTGCAAAATTCTTTTCCTTCTTAGCAGCTGCTCTGGCTGCGATCATGGCATCAATTTCAGGATCAGCAGATGCCGCCGCTTCCTCTGCTTGTTTTGCCTGCAGCTTCTTGGCTGCTTCCAGCAGATTCAGGGAAAGGACCCGATCAAAATCTGCCAGTGCGGCAAGCTTAGTAGCATCGGTTGTCTTTGCCTTCAGCACATCATACATGGCCGTTACTGCCAGAGAGGTATTCAGATCACCGTTCAATGCGCCGGCAAAGCGCTGCTTCAGGCTCTCCAGCGCCTGCTCATCCACAGCATCTCCATCCTTAAGGGCTGCGATTTTTGCAATCAGCTTATCGTAAGCCACCACGGCATTATCGAGGTTTTCCCAACTGAACACCAGATTGCGGCGATAATGGCTCTGCAGACAGAAAAGCCGATACGCCATAGGATCGTAACCCTTCTTCTCAAGAAGACTGACAGTCAAAAACTCGCCCTTGGACTTGGACATCTTGCCCGTGTCCGTATTCAGATGATGAACATGGAACCAGTAATTGCACCACTTGTGGCCCAGGTAGCTTTCAGACTGAGCGATCTCATTGGTATGATGGGGAAATGCGTTGTCGATACCACCGGCGTGAATATCCAGGTCCCCACCCAAATGCTTCATGGAAATGCAGGAGCACTCAATGTGCCACCCAGGATAGCCGACACCCCAGGGAGAATCCCACTTCAACGCCTGATCCTCAAACTTAGACTTTGTAAACCAAAGGACAAAGTCGTTTTTATTCCGCTTGTTCGCATCCTCTTCCACGCCATCGCGGACGCCTACAGCCAGGTCTTCTTCATCGTGGTCGTTAAAAACATAATACTTCTCCAGTGTGGCGGTATCAAAGTATACATTGCCGCCGGCAAGGTATGCCTTGCCATTTTTCAACAGTGTTTCGACCATGTGGATATATTCGTCGATGCAATTGGTGGCAGGCTCGATAACATCCGGCTTTTTGATATTTAGCTTCTCACAGTCAGCAAAAAAAGCATCAGTATAGAACTGCGCGATCTCCATAACGGATTTGTTTTCCCGTTTTGCGCCTTTGACCATCTTATCCTCACCGGTGTCTGCATCGGACGCCAAGTGACCGACATCGGTAATATTCATAACGCGCTTAACGTTATAACCCATATACCGAAGAGTCTTTTCCAGAACATCTTCCATGATATAGGTGCGCAGGTTTCCGATGTGGGCAAAATGGTATACTGTAGGGCCACAGGTATACATTTTGACCATATTGGGATCATTCGGTGTAAACAATTCCTTTTTGTGGGACAAAGAGTTATACAAATACATATATTATCCTCCAATCGGTTATATAAATACAGAAAAAGCCCCCTGCACCATTGGTACAAGAGGCGGGCAAACTGACCGCGGTTCCACTCTCATTTATTTCTCAAACAGGCCTCGCTCCCGGACGCACTTTCACGCTCTTCCTCCGTCCAGGCTCACAGCCATTGACCCAGACTCTCTTTGGATTCCTGATTCGTTACTCTTTCCGTTCACAGCGATATGAAGTTTTATTAATTCTATCATTTTTGTGTTGTCTTTGTCAAGCATTCCCATCATATTAATTCTTTCAGAAGCATTGCATGATTCGATAATATGTGGTATGATAGAGTCACATATTACAAGAATATCAGGAGGCTTTCTCCATGAAGAAATTTATAGCACTGAGTCTGTGCGTATGTCTGCTATTGCTATGTGCAGCATGCGCACCGGGTTCATCCGAGAACACACCGGATGCGTCTACCGATAACGATACCACCTCCGGCTTGCAGATCCCACCAGTTAGCTACCAGGCACCTATGACAGCTGTATCTGTTCCTTTGCAAAATCAATCAAGTAAGGCTGACGACGGAAAGACTGTATTCACATATACTTACCAGAACATCTCCCTCATCCTTGCAGATCCTCATGTCGCAGAGCAGGTCGTGATCGATTTTTTGACAAGAATGGATTTTACAAATACCACAGCTCAAAGTGTATTGGATGCTGCTAAGACTGCTTATAAGGGGCAGAGCGACTGGTCTGCTTATTCCTTCAGTAAAACATATGCCCCTGTCAGACTTGACCAAAATGTTCTGAGCTTCTACGGCGAAGAGGTTGTTTTCATGGGCTTTCCTCGGCCCACCACAGCAAAGATCTCCGTTACATATGACCTCTCAACAGGCAAGGCACTGGAGCTTAGGGATGTACTAGCCACCGACTATTCTGCTGACAGCTTGTGCAAGCTAATTGTCGATGCCTTAAAGGACCAATCTACAAACGGTTTGCTATACAGCGATTATGAGTATATTATCTCCGATATGTTCTCCACAAATACACCAGTGGAATCATGGTATCTCTCACAAAGAGGTCTTTGCTTTTATTTTATGCCCTACGAGATCGCACCGTACAGCTCCGGCACCATCGTTGCACAGATCCCCTACGAAAAGCTGGCCGGGCTTATTAAGGATCAGTATTTCTCGCCGGAACAGCCTGCACTCTATGGCACTGTTCTCGGAAAAGAGTTTGTTGATACAGATTCTTCCCAGATCAAGCAGCTATCTGAATTAGTGCTGGACAATGATGGCAAGGAATATCTGATCCACACAGACGGAACACTGTTCAATCTTTGCATTGAAACCGGTAAGTGGTCCGATGACGGTAAGACCTTCACGCCAGAAGCCGCCGTATTTGCAGCAGCTTCCATCAGCGCCGGTGACGGCGTGATCATCAAAGCCAATGCTGACACTCTGGCTGCTCTCCGGCTCACATGTCATTCCGGCGGCAACGAGGTGTCCACCAGTCTGTCCGTTCTGTTCAATTAAGTCACGCAAAAGAGAGCGTCTTGCGACGCTCTCTTTGTTTTACATTTGCTCCGCCTGATACCGGACAATTCCCTTTGCCAAAAGATCCATCGCCCTTTCCAACTCCGCGGAATTGAGCACATAGGCGATGCGTACTTCATTGATACCTTTACCCGGCGTTTCGTAGAACGGTGCTCCGGGCGCAAACATGACAGTCTCACCGTGATCGTCAAATTCCTGCAGCAGCCAGCGTTGGAACTTGTCTGCATCGTCTACCGGAAGTCTGGCCATAACATAGAAGGCACCCATAGGCTCTTCGACCAGTACGCCGGGTATCTCCCTGAGCTTACGCACAACCGCATCTCTGCGCTGGCGGTATTCAGCCTTGGAATGTGCAAAAAATTCCTGATCCACACCATAGAGCTTTGCAGCACCTATCTGGTCGATGGTCGCAACGGACAGTCTGGACTGGCAGAATTTCAGCAATGCCTGCTGAAGCTCAGGATTTCTCGTTACCACACAGCCCACTCGGGCGCCACATGCAGAAAACCGTTTGGAAACAGAATCAATAATTACCAGATTATCATCGATATCCCGGAATTTTGCCATGGTGGGTATACCAAAGCTATCATCATAGCAAAACTCTCTGTAGACCTCATCGCTGATGAGAAACAGATCGTGCTTCTTAGCTACATCCGCGATCATACGCATTTCCTGTTCATTCAGCACAACACCGGTAGGATTGCCCGGATTGGTGATCATAATCGCGCGGGTATTCTTAGTGATCAGACTTTCGATTTTATTCCTGTCCGCATAGCGGTAGCCCTCCTCGGGACTGGTGGGCAGGGCACGGATCACACCGCCCGCCGCATGGACAAAGGTGGTGTAGTTAGGATAGTAAGGCTCGGGAACAATGACCTCTGTATACGGATCCAGAATGCTCAGGCAGGTCAGCAGCAGTGCCTCACTTCCACCGGTGGTCACAAGAACATCCTCAGGTTTCAGCTCTACGCCCAGCTTTCCGTAATAATCACGAATCGCATCGATCAGCACAGGCATACCGGGCGATTCGGCGTAGGCCAGGGTCTGCTGATCAAAGTTATGTACAGCCTCATAATATTCGGCCGGCGTTTGGATGTCAGGCTGACCGATGTTCAGATGGTATATCTTCTTCCCTTTTGCTTTGGCTGAAACAGCAAGGGGATGAAATTTTCTCATAGGTGAGGGCTCGCATCGATTTGCGTTGATTGAAACTTTCATTTGTACCTCCGTTGATGCATTTCTCATGCAAATAAATATTGAAATCCTTTGTAAGACACAGCAGTTCGGGGCTCAAAACCGCCAACGCGATCAAATTTGGAATCGCCATCAAACCGTTTACCGTTTCAGAAAGCATCCAAACGGTTTGGGTTTTTAGTAACGCACTAAGCACTACAACACCTCCCTGTATGAAAACAAAGAGCTTTAGGCTCCCCTCGCCAAAGAGGTATTGCGCACAGCGCGCGCCGTACAGACCCCAGCCCAGCATGGTGGCAAACGCAAAGCAGCACAGAAACAGCGCTATGGGAATACTGATCCACGAGCCGTAGGTGCAGGCAAAGGCCCTTGTTGTCAGCACCGCGCCCTCATCTGTTCCGTAAGGTATAACAGTACCACTGCACAGGATCACCAATGCCGTCATAGTACAGATCACAATGGTATCTAAAAACACTTCCATGATACCCATAAGCCCCTGCTCAGCAGGGTGATCAACCTGGGCAGCCCCATGGGCTATAGACGCTGTACCCATGCCAGCCTCATTGGTAAAAACGCCCCTGGATACACCTACACGCAAAGCAAGAAATGCAGAGCCAAGCATGCCGCCTGTGGCAGCCTTGGGCGAAAAAGCTCCCTCTATGATTGACCGGAGTGCCCCAGGAATAGCCCGAGCATTGCAGACTAACGCGCCGCTGCCAAGCAGCAGATAGGCTGCGGCAGCAAATGGCACCAAGCGTTCCGCAACTCTTCCGATCCGCTTCGCACCGCCAAGAAGCATACAGATCATCACAGCAGCGATCACTGCAGCCATGAACAGGTTAGCTCTTAACGATGGAACACCGCCCAGAGAAGAAATCGCGCTGTTCACACTTGTGATTACTGCGTTAATCTGCGTCGCATTCCCCATGCCAAAGGCTGCGATTACGCCGAAAAAGCAATAAGCACTGGCCAGCCAATGCCAACTTCTGCCCATACCGTTTCGAATCATGTACATAGGGCCACCGGTATAATTCCCGTCAGTGCCCCGAACACGGTATCGAACTGCAAGCGTTGCTTCCGCAAATTTGGTTATCATCCCAAACAGTGCGCAGATCCACATCCAGAAGATAGACCCAGGACCTCCAATGGCAATCGCACCGGCAACGCCGGCAATGTTACCGGTGCCAACAGTGGCAGCCAACGCTGTGCACAGGGCCTGAAAGGGCGATACCGCATCCTTGTGCGCTTTTCCTCTTCGCAGCTTTGCAAAAAAAGATCGAAGCGCACGGGGCAGGAATCTAATCTGTGCAAACCTTGTAGCCACGCTTAGGTATATACCCACACCCAAAATCAGCACCAGGGCGGGAATCCCCCAGACGAACCCATTGATCATTTCCAGGGTCTTCTCCATATTGTCCTCCTAGAATACCACTTTTTTCTCAAATACGCAACACAAATTGGATAAAAAAAGCAGTTTCTCTCTTGAGAAACTGCTTTCGTATTATTCCCAACCGGCCCAAACCTCAGGCTGATAACCGACCGTAGCCAGCTTTCCGTTTCTGACGACAGGTGTTTTCATAAGCGAAGGGTCATCGAAGACCTTATCCTCCTTGGCTCTACTGTCATCCATATACCTCATAAGCGCAATATCGGGTGACTTGCCGTCCCAGTCGATGAGGTTATCAATACCGCCCACCGCTCTTAGTACACTGTCAAATTCTTTTCCGGACATGCCGTAGCGCATCAGGTCAATATATTGGTACTTGATCCTGCGCTCTTTGAAATATCGCTCCGCCTTTTTGGTGTCGAAGCATTTGCTTTTACCGAAAATCTGAATGTTCAATAGACTACCTCCATCAGGCACAGTCCTTCAGGGTCCATTAGCTTCCCTGCCTTACAGTGCTCCGCACCGAACAGATCCGGAATACCGTCCACTTCCCTTTCCCCAGAACCAACTTCCACAAGGGTCCCCACAAGGATGCGCACCATATTATGCAAAAAGCCGTTTCCGGTAACTGTGAAATGTATCTCATCACCGCATTGTGTAATATCAAGGGTATGGATGGTTCGCACTGTTGATTTCTTCATGTGCTTATTGGCGCAGAAAGCGGAAAAATCATGGGTGCCAATGAGCATTGCAGCAGCCTGGCGCATCATGTCCAGATCAAGGGGAGATTCATAAACCGTCACATATCTGCGTTCAAACACGCAAGGCTTACTGCTGTTCCAAAGCCTGTAGCGGTAGGTTTTGGACTTTGCGTTTAATCTGGCATGAAACCGCTCGGATACATCCTTACAGGAATATATGCCCACATCTTCAGGCAGATACCTGCGAAGCTGATTCAAAATTTCGCCACAGGACATCTGACTGGAGCAGTGAAAGTTTGCGACCTGATGCATTGCATGAACTCCGGCATCCGTGCGACCGCTCCCGGTCACTTCTATGGGTTCTTCCAGAATTCGTGACAAAGCCCGCTCCAGCTTCCCCTGGATGGTATTGTCCGTATTCGGCAAACGCTGCCACCCCCGATACCGTGTACCGTCATAGCACAGATCAAGCCGCAGATTCCTCATACTCCATCAATTCCTCTCTGGCCTCCCGTTCATTGTCAGCTGAGAACAGGAAAAAGCCTCTGCTGTCATACACATGGACATGACCCTGCACATAGCGGATAGAATACATATACGACACTCCCTTCAGGTTGTATCTGTATTCTACTGTATGTACTGTCCAATAAACCGTACTTTTTAACGCCCGGGAAGATATTTACTGATCCAGGTCCACACATTTGCGTAAACCTCGGTCTTATTGATCTCGTTTAATATTTCATGGCGGCATAGCGGATAGAGCCGAAGTGTTACATCCTGCATGCCGACATCCCGAAACACCTGCGCTGTCTTTTGCACACCCTTCCCGTAGGCACCTACCGGATCATCCTTACCGGCCACAAAGAAGATCGGTGTATTTCGGCACATCTGCCTAAGTACCTTTGGCTCCTGGATGTATGCAATGCCAAGCAACATATCCCGCAGCAGACCGGCAGTGGCTGTAAAGCCGCACAGAGGGTCCTGGATGTAGGCATCGACGATCTTCCCATCTCTGCTCAGCCAATCATAGGCAGATCGCGGGTGCTCCACTCTTTGATTATAGCCACCAAAGATCATCTTTTCAAGCACCTTGCCGGGCTTCTTCTCACCGTATGTTTTACAGATCAACCTACTTATCTGAATACCGGCCGTCAGGATCGGGGCAGGCTGCCATGCTGTTCCGCAGATCACACATCCGGCTATGCCGCTGTCGGGGTATTTGGCAAGAATGGATCTTGCAATGAAAGAACCCATGGAATGACCAAACAGGAAATATGGGATTCCGGGATACGCCTCCACGGTACGCCGCACCAGAGTATAAGTATCCTCAACCACCGCAAACCAGCCGCCTTGAAAATACCCCTGGATGCCATCGTTGCCAATAGATGCTCCATGGCCCATATGATCCTCTGCTACAACCAAAACACCCTGCTGATTCAGATAATCCGCAAACACCTGGTAGCGTTCTACATGTTCCGCGATGCCATGCACGATCTGGACCACCGCAATGGGTGTTTTATCCGGAATCCAGGAGCATGCATGGATCCTGCCTGCTCCACAAGAATCATAATAGAAATCTGTACGCATATCGATCACTCAACAACTTCATAACCGGCATCGGTTATGGCCTTTTTCAGAGCACCAATGTCGGTGTTGCCGGTTACAGTTACCTGCTTCTTTGTCAGGTCCACCACAGCATCTGTAACACCGGCAGCCGCCTTACAAACCTCTTCCACACGGGCTTTGCAGTGGGTACACATCATTCCTTCAACATGTATAATTGTTTCCATAGTCTTATCCTCCTGATTCATATTCCCGTTATCCTGAACTATCTCCAATTCAGGCACGGTTTTGGGTTTAAACATGCGCAGCCGCAGCGCATTTGTTACTACGAACACAGAACTCATGCTCATTGCCGCAGCACCCAGCATAGGACTGAGCAGTATCTGAAACGCCGGGTACAGCACCCCCGCTGCAACCGGGATACCCAAGGAATTATAAAAGAATGCCCAGAAAAGGTTTTGCCGGATATTCCGCATGGTTGCTCTGCTTAGCGCAATCGCGCTGCTGACTCCTGGAAGAGAACTGTTCATCAGCACCACATCTGCAGATTCCTTGGCAATGTCTGTGCCCGTTCCGATCGCCATGCCCACATCCGCCGTGACCAAGGCCGGCGCATCGTTGATCCCATCACCGACCATAAGCACATGGCGACCCTCATTCCTCAGCTTCTGCACAACACTTGCCTTATCCCCGGGCAACACATCTGAAACTACATCTGTAATGCCGGCTCTTTGCGCAATGGCCTCGGCAGTGCTGCGATTATCACCGGTGAGCATGATTACCTTCAACCCAAGATTTTTCATTGTGCGAACCGCCGCACTGGAATCTGGCTTCAGAACATCCGCGGCCGCAACAGCGCCAAAATAGGTTCCGTCATCCGCCGCAAAATATAAAGGTGTTTTCTCCTGTGCCTTCCATTCCTGCAATTCCGGCACAGCAACACCCAGCTCTTCCATAAGCCTCCTGTTGCCGCCATAGCAGCGCCGTCCTCCGACTGTTGCTGCAACACCACGGCCGGGCAGCGTCTCAAAATCCACAGCATTCTCTTTGGGAGTATCCCCTGCTCTGGCAAGGATCGCCTTGGCGAAGGGATGCTCTGACTTAGCCTCCAGGGCTGCCGCAATCGATAACAGAGACTTCTCACTGATCTGATTTGGCAGGATATCCGTCACCGCAGGCTTACCGGTCGTCAAAGTCCCGGTCTTATCCAAAACCACAGTATCGATCTTATGCAGGTTCTCCAGCGCTTCTGCATTCTTGAAGAGCACCCCCATTGAGGCGCCCCTGCCGGTACCGACCATAATCGCCACGGGCGTAGCCAGACCCAGTGCGCAGGGACAGGAGATCACCAGTACAGAAATACCCACCGACAGAGAAAATTCCAGGCCCTTGCCGGCAAACATCCAAACAGCAAATGCGATTATTGCTATCGTCATCACCACAGGCACGAACACACCAGCGATCCTGTCTGCCAGCCGGGCAATCGGCGCTTTAGAGCCACCAGCCTCTTCCACCATACGAATGATCTGTGAAAGGGTGGTATCCTCTCCAACCTTATCCGCGCGGAAGAGCAAATATCCCTCTGTGTTGACCGTAGCCGCCGCTACCGTGTCTCCTGGGCCCTTTTCTACAGGAACACTTTCACCTGTCAAGGCGCTTTGGTCCACTGCTGCGCGTCCTTCCAGAACAGTTCCATCCACAGGAATGCTTCCACCGGAACGCACCACAATTCTATCGCCAACAGCCACTTGCTCCACTGGAACTGTTATTTCAGTATCGTTTCGAATTACGGTAGCTGTCTTGGGGCTCAAATCCATAAGCTGCCGAATAGCATCACCTGTCTTGCCCTTTGCTATGGCCTCCAAAAACTTACCAACTGTGATCAGGGTTAAGATCATTGCGGCAGATTCAAAATACAGATTCTCGCTATAGATCTTCACAGTATCCCACTGTCCGTGACCCATAGCCCAGGACATGCGAAACAGAGCAGCAACGCCATAGATCAGCGCAGCAAGAGAACCTACTGCGATTAGTGTATCCATATTGGGAGAACGATGCCACAGCGCCTTAAGTCCCCGGGCATAATAGATACGGTTCAGATACACAACAGGCAGTGTCAAGAATAACTGCAGCAATGCCGCTACCACAGCATTTTCTGCACCGTGATACCAGCCCGGCACAGGTAGCCCCGCCATATGACCCATGGTAAAATACATAAGCACCGCAAGACAGACGGCAGAGCCCAAAATACGCCCTTTTATCTGGGAAAGAGTATTTCTCTGTGTCTTAGCTACAGGCGCTCCTCCCTCAGCGAGCTCCGCCTGATAGCCGGCACTGATCACAGCGTTGATTACTGCAGGCACTACCTGATCATTATCTGCTTCCAGTATCATTGTCCCTTTCAGCAAATTTACTTCTGCGTTCTGTACGCCCGGAACTGCGGCAGACACCTTCTCCACTCTGGCAGAGCATGCCGCGCATGTCATACCTGCAACCTGAAATTTTAATTTCACAACGATCACCCCCGATCACACAATCGTAAGATTCATGATTGACACAGAACTTACTTTATGGTACTATTCTATCATGTGATTTATAAAACGCAAGTATGTACTAATTTGTACCATACTACCCTTTTGGAAACCATGGAGGTGTTTATGGAACAAAACAACAACTGCCCCGTTGAGTCCACGATAGAATTGATCGGCGGTAAGTACAAGGCATTGATCCTCTGGCACCTGTCGGAACACACTCTTCGTTTTTCCGAGCTGCGTAAAGCCATTGCCGGTGCAACCGCAAAGATGCTGACGCAGCAACTTCGCGAGCTGGAAGCACAGAAGCTGGTACACCGTGAAGTTTTCCCCATCATCCCCCCGAAGGTAGAGTATTCCCTGACCGATCTGGGCAGGAGTCTACTGCCGATCCTTGTTGCAATGCGGGATTGGGGTGCCACCTACCTACGAGCAAAAAATCTGGAACCCAACTGCTTTATGATGAATCAGGATCCTCTCGCCCAAACTAACTGATATAAAAGATATGAAAGGAAATATTATGAGAATCAAAATTATCTCTGACAGCACCTGTGATCTGCCTAAGGAGCTTATTGAACAGTATAACATCGCCATCTATCCCCTTACAGTTGTTAAGAACGGTGAATCCTTTAAGGACAATGTGACCATCACCCCCGCGGAAATATTCGCCCATGTAGCCGCAGGCGGTGATCTGTGCTCCACTGCTGCTGGTAGCATTCTGGAATACCAGGAACTGTTTGAAAAATATTCTAAGGACTACGACGGTATTATACATATCAGTCTAGGTTCCGGTTTTTCTTCCAGCTATCAGAATGCCTGTCTGGCAGCATCTGAATTCGAAAATGTGCGTGTCGTTGATTCCCAGAATCTCTCCACCGGCCAGGGCCATGTTGTACTGAAGGCCTGTGCTCTCGCGCAAAACTGTACTGATCTGGACGCTCTGCAGGCGGAGCTGCAGGCCTACACCTCCCGGGTAGAGGCAAGCTTCCTGCTGGACCGTCTGGACTATATGGTCAAGGGTGGTCGCTGCTCTGCCACCGCCGCCTTGGGTGCCAATTTGCTAAACCTAAAACCCTGCATTGAGGTCAAGGATGGCAAGATGGGTGTTGTTAAAAAATACCGCGGCAATTATGCAAAATGCCTGTCCAGCTATGTAAAAGACAGGCTGTGTGACCGTGAGGATATTGTAAACCACCTATTGTTCCTGACCTACACTCCCGTGACTGATGCCTGTCTGGATGCCGTTAAGGAGGCAATCCGCCAACACGGGCATTCCTTCGAACAGGTAATTGAATGTACAGCTGGCTGTACAGTCTCCTGCCACTGCGGTCCGGGAACTCTGGGTGTTCTGTTTGTGAGAAAATAAGGTTCTGCCGCCGAGGATTCGGCGGCACTTTATTCTTGTTTTTTCGTGCAGATATGCTATACTGACATCATAACAACACACTATCGAGGAGTTCTGTATGGACTACAATACTCTATTGGATTTTACAACAGATCTGGGTTACAGGCTTGCCATGAACGGTGCAGAGACTTACCGCGTGGAGGAAAGCGTCAACCTGATCTTAAAGGCCTATGGTATTGAATCGGAAGCCTTCTCCCTTCCCAATTGCCTGATCGTCAGCATCGAAACCGCTGACGCAGAGCCCATGACCCGTATGCGCCGTATTGGATTCCATGGCAACGATCTGGACTCTGTAGAGCGTTACAGCAATCTAAGCCGCAGAATCTGTGCCGAGCATCCAGACCCCAGTGTAGCGGCACAATGGCTGAAAGACACAGATGCATCCCGGGTGCATTACAGCAGTGCCGCAAGGCTTTTAGGAAATGTTCTGGTTGCATTTGGCTTTTCCATTCTCTTTGGCTCATCTCTGCTTGACAGCTTGCTTGCGTGTATCTGCGGCCTGTCCGTTGGTATTGTAAGCATACTCATGGAACGACTTAAGGTGAATCATTTTTTCAGAACCATCATTGCAGCCTTTGTGATGTCCCTATTGGCATATTCCATGGCAGCAATGAACATCGTTACAAACTCCGACACTGTAATCATTGGCGCATTAATGCTTCTTGTCCCTGGACTGCTGTTTACAAACGCCATGCGCGATATCATATACGGTGACACATTCTCAGGAATCAACCGTATGGTCCAAGTCTTTTTGATCGCAGCTGCCCTTGCCTTGGGAACAGGCGCTGCCTGGGGCGTTGTGGAAGCTATTTGGGAAACACCTAAAAATCTGCCCGCATTGGTGCACCCTCTCTGGCTGCAGCTCATTGGTTCCCTGATCGGCTGTATAGGCTTTACCATTCTTTTCAATGTACAGGGTTTTGGCGGGTTACTGTGTGCCTTCAGTGGAATTTTTGTATGGGGCACCTACTGGTTGACCCTGGAACTGGGTGGCAGCGATCTGATGGGCTACTTCTGGGGAACTATGGTCTCCGCTGTGTACTCTGAGATCATGGCACGCATCCGCAAGTATCCTGCTCTAAGTTATCTGGTAATTTCTTTACTACCATTGATCCCTGGTGCAAGTGTGTACTACACCATGAACTACGCTGTCCGTGGTAATATGGCCAGCTTTGCCGAAACCGGAACGCATACCATCGCGATCGCCGGTGTGATGGCTGCCGGTATTCTGCTGGTATCTACCACATTCCGCACCTGGACAGTTTGGAAACGAAACCGCATAAACAAATAAAATGGTTCTATGTCAATAGTTGGGGTAGAGCCAAAATAGAATAATCTGTGGATCGTGTCGGAGCTTTTGCTCCGGCACGATTTTATGTATTACAAAACAGAATTCTTTTTCTGAAATTATTAAAGTTACGCATACCGTAGCAGG
>JAGBSG010000093.1 GCA_017632035.1 Oscillospiraceae bacterium
GTCGGAGGGCCGACAAACAGGATGTTGCCACCGTTAGCAGAAGTCTCGCGGATGAAGGTGTAAGCCTCTTCCAGCTTCTTTGCAGTCTTCTGCAGGTCGATGATGTAGATACCGTTACGCTCGGTGTAGATGTAGGTAGCCATCTTGGGGTTCCAGCGGCGGGTCTGGTGACCGAAGTGTACGCCGGCCTCCAGCAGTTGCTTCATAGAAATTACAGCCATGTTTTGTTTTCTCCTTTTGTTTTTCCTCCACCCCGATCATTTCGCACTGCCCGCCCTTTCGGGCACTTGGGGGTACGATCACCGGGTGTGTGGTGTAATGTCATGGGATTTTGCCCATGCCGAACTATTATAGTAGAACTAAATCCATTTTGCAAGTATTTTTTCCGAAAAATTTAGAAAATATTCTCACTTTTTCCAGGACTTTCAGAACAAAAGGCCCCGTTTGCCCCTGGGGACCCGGCACTCGTTGGGTTTGATGTCCACCAGAACGATGTCCGGCCCCACTCTGCGGATGCAGTTCCAGGGGATCAGGAAGTCGTCGGTCCTGCCCACAACCCCAAAAAACCGGCAGGGGCCGGGCACCACGATGGCGATGATGTTGCCCTCCGGCACCTCCACCTGTACATCGGTAATAAAGCCCAGCCGCCTGCCGTCGTTGACGCAGATGACTTCCTTACATTGCAAATCTGTAAACCTTACGCCCATATCCATCCCCCCACTCAGCTTTGGTCAAGGATATGCCCCCGCAGGGCTGAATATGCTTTCTGTAAACAATCATCTCTCCTACAAATTCGATATGCCGCTGTAGGGGAGGGTCTTGACCCTCCTCTACAAACTCTATTGCAGTACAGCTTGGGCGCTAAACAAGCATTCATTATATCAGGAAACCATCACGCTTTTGCGCATAGTTCCAATGGCGTTCTTCTCCAGCCGGGACACCTGGGCCTGGGAGATGCCCACCAGGTTTGCCACCTCCATCTGGGTCTTGCCATCGTAAAACCGCAGGGAAAGGATCTGCTTTTCCCTGTCTCCCAGTGCCTGAAAGGCCTCCTTCAGAGCAATACGCTCCATCCAGTTGCCCTCGGTGTTCTTGGTGTCCCGGACCTGATCCATAACGGTCAGCGGATCGCCGCCGTCGGCATACACCGGATCGTACAGGCTCACGGGCGCGCATACCGCGTCCAGCGCCTCACTGACATCCTCCTGGGGCAGCTCCAGGGCCGCAGCCACCTCCTCCAAAGTGGGCTCCCGGCCCAGCTGCAGCTGCATGGACTCCTTGCACTGCAGCACCCGGTAGGCCACATCCCGGATGGACCTGGACACCCGTATGGCGCTGTTATCCCGCAGATACCGGCGCACCTCTCCGGCGATCATGGGTACACCATAGGTGGAAAACCGGACCTGTTTGCTGGGATCAAAGTTGGATATAGCCTTGATCAGGCCGATGCACCCCACCTGAAACAAATCATCGGGGCTCTCGCCCCGCTTTTCAAACCGCTGGATCACGCTCAGCACCAGCCGCAGGTTGCCCTCGATGAGCTTTTCCCTGGCCTGTGCATCCCCCTGCTTTGCCTGCAGCAGAAGCTGCTCCATCTCCTGCTGACTCAAAACCTTGAGCTTTGCCGTGTTTACGCCGCAGATCTCTACCTTTCCCTGCATGCCAAACCTCCCGCGTTTATTCTTCGGTGAAAGTATTTCCGATACCGCGCAAAACATACAAGGGCTCTCTTTGTTGATATTTCACAAATTTTTTCAGACAGGCCCAGGGAATACCCCTGAATATCTGCCTTTTTTCGACAATTATCCCAATTTCTTCCCATGTTTTTTACAAAAAAACTTTTGGGTGCGCCGGAAACATAACACGACAGCATCCCCCCATAATCGCTGTTTATGCACCGGCTTATGCATAAACAGCCTCCAAAAGACAGCTACCGGCAAAAGCAAAATATCTGCCCAAACAGCGAAGTTTTCCACACTCTCCACAGGTTTTTCCACAGCCTCAGTTTCCCGTGTGCAGTCCCCGGGCATATGCAATTTCGTTTACATAACGAATTCCTTGCCTTCTAACTTTTTCCCTATTTTTCATCTGTCAAAAAAAGCACAAACCCTTTTCCGCGCCGCGAAAAAAAGCTCTTGACAGCCTATCTGACTTTTACCGGACGACAACGCAGGTACGCTCTGTTTCACCCCGGACCGGTCACCCCACCGACCCCCTACCATATGTGGTAGCGAAGTGGCATTTTGGGCACAAGTCAGGAAATAAACCATGATTTTGCGGAAATTTTTGAAAAAAGGTATTGATTTTATTGAAAACCTTCGTTATAATTGGTCAGTGCATGAGAAAAACAAGACAGGAGGTGTGACCATGCCCAACATTAAGTCCTCTAAGAAGGATGTCATTTCTTCCAAGATCGCTTACGAGAAGAACAAGGCTGACAAGTCTGCCCTGAAGACCGCCATCAAGAAGTTCGAGGCCGCCATCGCCGGTGATGACCGCGCTGTTGCTGAGGCCGCCCACAAGGCTGCTGTTCAGGCTGTGGACAAGGCTGTGACCAAGGGTATTCTGCACAAGAATACTGCTGCCCGCAAGAAGAGCAGCATGACCCTGCAGCTGAACAAGATGGCCTGAGCTCTCTGAAAATATCTCCTTCCGACTGTTCCGGAAGGAGTTTTTTCATTTATACGGCAGCGGACCTTCTTCCGTAACTGTGCACAGCGGAGGCCTCGAAATACACAAAGTATGTCTTCGGCCCCGCTGTTTCATTTGCGAAAGAATCTCCCGCTGCCGGATTTGTATGTATTTTATTGAAGATGTCTTTCTTCATTTTTCTTTTTTTATTGGAAAAGCGATCCCGATATGTTATACTTTGGCTGAGGGAAGTGAAACCCCAACAGCCTAAATTCAAGGAGGTGAGCCCGTGGCGAAATTATGGGACCCCGTTTCCATATTAAAGGGCGTGGGCCCTACCAAAGCCAAGCAGCTGGCACAGCTGAATATCTTTACTCTGCAGGACCTGATCTGCCATTTCCCCCGGGCCTATGAGGACCGCACAAGGCTCGTGACCATTGACAAGCTGGAGCCGGACAAACCGGCATGCTTCCGGGCCATGGTCATGGGTACGCCCCGGACCTCCCATATCCGCAAGGGGCTGGATATTACCAAGGTCCAGGTAGCTGACCACACTGCCCGGCTGAATCTGACCTTCTTCAATCAGAAATTTACCACGGAGCAGCTGCAGTACGGTAAGGAGTACATCTTCTACGGCTGCGTATCCGGTGATTTCATTGGTTATCAGATGACCTCTCCCGTATTCGAAGCCCTGGACGCACCCCCGGTGGTCACCCGGCAGGTGCTGCCTATCTACCCCCTGACCGCAGGCCTTTCCAACGCCGCCATGCTCAAGGCCATCCGCCAGGCTCTGGCCATCTGCGACCCCCCGGCAGAGATCCTGCCTGCCCAGCTGCGGCAGCAGTACGGCATTCTTCCGGCAGAGCGGGCCTATCATGCTATCCACCAGCCTGCTTCTATGGAAGAAGCAGAACTGGCAAAAAAGCGGCTGATCTTTGAAGAATTTTTCATCTTCTGCGCCGGTCTTTCCCTGATGCGCTCTGCCCGTGCCCAAACCAGGACCGCTCCCTACCGGGAATTGGACCTGACTCCCTTTATAAACAGCCTGCCCTTTGCCCTCACCGGGGCGCAGCGCCGGGCCATTGAAGAGATCTCCGCTGATCTGGCAAAGGGCACGCCTATGAACCGGCTGGTCCAGGGCGATGTAGGCAGCGGCAAGACCATGGTCGCCGCGGCTGCCGCATACCTTGCCACTGTCAACGGCAGGCAGGCTGCCCTGATGGCTCCTACGGAAATTTTGGCCGAGCAGCACTATCAATCCCTTTCCAAGCTGTTCTCCCCTCTGGGCCTGCATACCGTACTGCTCACCGGTTCTATGACCCCCAAGCAGAAGCGGCTGACCCGGGAAGCCATTGCCTCCGGAGAAACCCAATTGGTCATAGGCACCCATGCGCTGCTATCCGATACTACAACCTTCAGCCATCTGGGACTGGTGATCACCGATGAGCAGCACCGCTTCGGCGTGGCCCAACGGGCCGCTCTGTCGGAAAAGGGAGAGGACCCCCATCTGCTGGTCATGTCCGCCACCCCCATTCCCAGAACTTTGGCACTTTTGATGTACGGCGATCTGGAGGTCTCCATCATAGACGAGCTGCCGCCGGGCAGAGAACCGGTGGATACCTTCCTGGTAGGCGAGACCATGCGTGCCCGGGTCAACGCTTTCATCCGCAAACAGGTAGCCGAAGGCCACCAGTGCTTTGTAGTCTGCCCTGCCGTGGAGGAAAACGGTGAGCTGGATATCAAGGCCGCGGAAACCTGGGCCCAGACCCTGCAACAGACTGTATTTCCAGATCTGCGGATCGCATTGCTCCACGGCCAGATGAAGGGATCGGAAAAGGAAGCGGTCATGGCTGCCTTTGCCCGGGGCGAAGCCGATGTGTTGGTCGCTACCACTGTCATCGAAGTAGGTGTGGATGTGCCCAACGCCGCCCTGATGGTCATTGAGGATGCCGACCGGTTCGGCCTTTCCCAGCTCCATCAGCTTCGTGGTCGGGTTGGCCGGGGCAAGGCAAAAAGCTACTGCATCCTGACCTCTCACAACCGCAGCGAACAGACTCAGACCCGTCTGAAAGCCCTGTGCAAAACAAATGACGGCTTCCGCATTGCCGAAGAGGATCTGGCCCTGCGGGGTCCCGGCGACTTCTTCGGTTCCCGGCAGTCCGGCCTTCCCGTATTCCGGGTAGCCAGCCTGAGCTGCGACCTGCAGACCCTGAAGCAGGCCCAGGCCGCCTCTGTGCACTGGATCGACAACCACGGCACTGATGATACTCCGGAAGCCACCGCCCTGCGCAGCCGCATCGCCGAGCTGTTTCACCGGGCGGAAGGTACTATGAATTAGGAGGTTACTATGAAAAAGACACTGCTATGCAGCCTCACAGCGCTGATTTTGCTGCTGACACTTTGCCTGCCGGTCCTGGCTGCCCAGGACAACGCCTGCGGCGAAAATATCTCCTGGAGCTTTTCGGACGGTACTCTCACCATCACAGGCTCGGGCAAAATGTCTGACTTTCCCGACGGCACACCCTGGGCCGCCCACAAGGACCGGATCACCCGGGTCGTATTTACCGGCGGTGTGACCTATATCGGCGCCCATGCTTTCCGGAATTATGACAATTTGCTGGAGGTGGACTTTGGCAGCGCCATGTACGAGATCGGCGAGAAAGCCTTCATGGACTGTGACAATTTGACACAGCTGCAGCTCCCCGCCAGCTTCAAGGTTTTCGGCCCGGACTGTCTGTACAGCTGTGACCGACTGACGGCCATCCATTGCGCAGGCCAATTCCCTACCTTCCGCTCCAATTGTCTGTGGGATACCTATGCCGCCATTTACTACCCCGCAGACCATCCCTGGGGAATCACCTACATACAGCAGCTGGAAGAGGCCTTTCACGGACGCATCGAGTTTTTAGCCTCTGACGGCAGCGATCCCTATGACCCTACTCCGGAGGAGTCCATAGATCCACCTGAGGAACTGCCCACTGAGCCACCTACAGAGCCTCCAACGGAGCCACCCACCCAACCGCCTACAGAACCGCCTACAGAGCCGCCCACCCGACCTACCACCCCGCCTCAGGATCCCACACACCCCACCACACCCGATGATCCCCAACCCCGGAATCTTGGCTGGCTGATCTGGATAATTGGGGGCATAGTGCTTTTGCTTATCCTTTGGCTTCTCGTAAATGTCGCGGCTGCCTGGTCCAAGCCCGGCCGGTATACAAACAGAGGCAGACGCCGCAGAAAATAAGACAATTCCTGCAAAAAATTCTCCAGAGAAAACGCCCAAAAAGGCCGTTCTCCGGAGAATTTTTTTGCAGGAAACAAAATTTTTCAAAAATTGGTTGTAAGTTTGCAAAAAATAATGTAAAATAGTAAAACTAATAAAATGAAAAAATATGTCCTGAAGACATTATGGAGGTTTCCCCTATGAAAAAACCCATTGTTCTGGTAATCATGGACGGCGTTGGCAAAGGTGACGGTGGCCCCGGCGATGCCGTTGTCCGGGCCAACACCCCCACCCTTGATAAGCTGCTGGCCACCTGTCCCCATACATACCTGAAAGCCCACGGCACTGCCGTCGGTCTGCCCTCCGATGAGGATATGGGCAACTCCGAGGTCGGCCACAACGCCCTTGGCTGCGGTCAGGTATACTCCCAGGGTGCCAAGTTGGTGGGTGAATCCATTGAAAACGGCAGCCTGTACGCATCCGCCACCTGGAAGGAGCTGGTCGCCAATGCGGAAGGTAAAGCCATGCATTTTCTGGGCCTGCTGTCCGACGGCAATGTCCACTCCAACATCTCTCACCTGATCGCTCTGCTGAAGCAGGCTCACGCCGAAGGCGTGAAGAAGGCTTACTGCCACATCCTGCTGGACGGCCGTGATGTGCCCGCCACCTCCGCGCTGGAGTATGTGGACCAACTGGAGACTGTGCTGGCCCAGCTGAACACCGAGGGCTGCGATTACGCCATCGCCTCCGGCGGCGGCCGTATGCAGGTGACCATGGACCGCTACGAAGCCAACTGGGGCATGGTGGAAAAGGGCTGGCGCACCCATGTGCAGGGTGAAGGCCGTCAGTTTGCTTCTGCCAAAGAGGCTATCGAAACCTACCGGGCTGAGACCGGCTGCATCGACCAGGATCTGCCCGCTTTCGTGATCGCAAGAAACGGCAAGCCCGTTGCCAAGATCAACAATGGTGACTCCGTCATTCTGTTCAACTTCCGCGGCGACCGGGCCCAGGAGATCTCTCTGGCCTTCGACCGGAAGGACTTTGATAAGTTTGACCGTCCCGGCTACACCGGTGTCAAGTTCGCCGGCATGCTGCAGTACGATGCTGACCTGCAGATCCCCCAGAATTATCTGCTACAGCCCCCTGTGATCACCAACACCCTGACCGAGGTGCTGTGCGCCGCCGGTGTTACCGAGTACGCCTGCTCCGAAACACAGAAGTACGGCCATGTGACCTACTTCTGGAACGGCAACCGCTCCGGCAAGGTCTGCGAAGAGCTGGAAACCTACGAGGAGATTCCCTCCGACGTGATTCCCTTTGAGCAGGCACCTGCCATGAAGTCCAGGCAGATCACCGAAAAGATGGTCGCCGCCATGGCCAGCTGCAAGTTACAATTCCTGCGCTGCAACTTCCCCAACGGCGAAATGGTGGGCCAC
>JAGBSG010000094.1 GCA_017632035.1 Oscillospiraceae bacterium
AGTCGTTCATCGCTTGTTATCGCAATTATAAAATAGCCGAGTTTGATACAGAAGATGGACACCTAATCCATCGTTCCATTGCAAGGATATAAGTTGTATACCATGTCCTTGCACTGGTGGATACCATGTTACTCTTGACACTTTTCCCGCCCCTACACGCACCACCGACAAGACCCGTAGGGGAGGGTCTTATTTTGTCGCGGAGCGGCTGCCCCGGGCAGCCGGGTATTTTGACTCGCTGCGCGACGCACCGCCCTCCCGCAAAGGGTACAGGTCCTTCCCTGCACGAAGCCACGACAGAGCAAACCTTCCGATTTTCCGTGTCATCCTGCGCGCAGCGACGAAGTCGCGAAGTCGAAGGATCTTCCCACGAAATTGATGGAAACCGTCAGCAAAGATGCGTAGATCCTTCGTCGCCTGTGGCTCCTCAGAATGACAGAGCAGACCTTTCTCCGCTGCCGTGGCAATCCGTCCCCTTATTCCAATTGTCGGCTTTGCCGACACCGCAATTTTCCATTTTCAATTTTCATGTAAGGGCGACCGGACTCCACAAATTGTGAAATTTGAAAAATTTTCTTGCCTTTTGGGCCAAAGAGATTATAATGGAATGTAGAGTATCATTTATAACTCTCTAATCTGAAAAGGAGATGCCATACATATGATCATTACCCAGAAGAAACCCACCGAAGAAGTCATGGCCATGGTCGCCGACGCCAAGACCGTGGGCATCGTTGGCTGCAACAGCTGCGCCACCGCCTGCCAGACCGGCGGTCAGCCCCAGATCGACGAGCTGACCAAGATCCTGGAGGCTGCCGGCAAGAAGGTCGTGGCCACCACCATCTGTGACTACTGCTGCATGAACCTGGGCGTCAAAGCCAAGATGAAGGCCATCAACGCCGCCAATCCTGACTGCGTCATCTGCATGAGCTGCGGTGACGGTGTCCAGTGCGTTGCCAAGAACGCCAACGACAAGCCTGTCTACCCCTCCAACAACACCATGTACCTGGGCGAAGCCGTCCGCTTCGGCGTGTGGGAAGAGGCCTGCCGCTTCTGCGGTCAGTGTGTCCTGGGCCAGACCGGTGCTGTCTGCCCCATCACCCAGTGTGCCAAGAGCCTGGTCAACGGCCCCTGCGGCGGCCAGAAGAACGGCAAGTGCGAGGTCAATCCCGAGAACGACTGCGCATGGATCAAGATCTACAACCGTCTGGAGGCCACCGGCCAGCTGGAGAAGCTGACCCAGACCCGGGAGGACAAGGGCTACGCAGCCTACGCCTATCCCAGAACTATCAGCCTGAGGGGGAAGAAGTAATGAGCATTTTGAAAGAAGCGCTGGAAGCCGGCAAGTTTGGCGTTACCGCCGAAATGGCGCCCCCTAAGGGCTATGATTTCACCGAGCAGATGGAAGCCGCGGAGCTGCTCAGAGGCAAGGTCCACGGTGTCAATGTTACCGATATGCAGTCGGCCTGCCTGAAGGCCTCGGGCATCGGCCTGTGCATCAAGCTGAAGCAGGCCGGCATCGAGCCCATCCTGCAGATCACCGGCCGTGACCGTAACCGCATGGCCATCATGGGCGACATTCTGTCCGCTGCCGGCTTCGGCATCGACACCATGCTGGCCCTCACCGGCGACCACCCTGTGGTTGGCGACTGTAAGGATTCCAAGCCCGTGTACGACCTGGACTCCGTGGGCATCCTGAAGATGCTCTCCAACATGGAAGAATCCGGCTGCGACTGCGGCGGCAATGAGCTGGCCGGCGGCGCACCCAAGTTCTACAAGGGCGCCTCTGTGACCCCCCTGTACGAGCCTGCCTTCCTGCAGATCAACAAGCTGCGCCAGAAGGTGGAGGCCGGTGCCATGTACATCCAGACCCAGGGCATTTTCGACCTGGATGTGCTCAAGCGCTTCCTGGAGAAGGTGGACGCAGCCGGCATCAAGACCCACATCATGGCCGGCATCATCCCCCTGAAGGGCGCAGGCGGTGCCAAGTACATGAACGAGAATGTGCCCGGCATTGCTGTACCCCAGGAGATGATCGACCGTCTGGCCGGTGCCGCTGCCGAGGGTAAGGAAAAGGGCATCAAGGGCCTGCCCGCCAAGCTGGGCATGGAAATGGCCGCCGAGATGATCGCCAAGATCAAGGACGAGAAGCTGTGCGACGGTGTCCATGTCATGGCCATCGGTGCAGAGAAGAACGTGCCCACCATTCTGGAAATGGCCGGTGTCACCGTCTAACGCAATACTGCAAAGGGAGCAGCTCCGGCTGCTCCCTTTTGCGTCCGCTGTCAACCTCTGCCTATGGGTAAGCCTGTCGAAAACGGTTGGAAATACCTATTGCGTTTTTCCAGTTAAATGGTATAATGGACTTATTCAGATACATATATCTGTATTTGGAATATGAAAGGAGCGACGATCATGTCTTGTGAAAAATGCGGAAAGCCCCTGGAGGATGGCAGCACCATCTGTATCGACTGCGCAAGTGCCGAAGAGGTCAGGCAGGAAGCACCCGTTCAGGAGGTTGCCGAGGAGACCATCGCGCTGAATGTGCAGCCCGAGCCTCCTGTTAAGAAGAAGAAAAAGGGTGGCCTGATTGCCCTGATCGTAGCCGCTGCCCTGGTGGTAGCCGGCGCTGTAGCCGTTTTGCTGAATTTGGACGCTTTGGGCAACCTTGCCCATCAGACCTTTGACTCCCCCCAGGAGTATATGCTCTATGTGGAGGAAAAGGCCGCCGACGATCTGATCGAAGATCTGACCGAAGCATATGATGCCTATTTGGAGGGCATGACCCTCGACAGCTCTGCCGCATCCAGCCAGATGCACATTCTCCTGGGGGATGATGTGCTGAACCTGCTGAAGCCCGCGCTGCAGCAGGCCGGCTTGCCTGCAGACGACCTGCGTTGGCTCAGCGATGTACTGGTGGATATGGACCTGACTGTAAAGGATCAGAAGGCCGCGACCAAGCTGGGCATTGGCCTGGGCAGCAAAAAGTTCCTGACCCTGGATGTGATCCTGGATCTGGCAGCCGGCGAAATGTGGGCAGCCTTCCCCGATCTCAGCAGCCAATACCTGAAGGCTCCGCTGGATCTGGAGGGTCTGGACCTGGAGGCCGGTGCCGAACTGGCAGAAGCCCTTCCCACCGGTGAAGCCCTGGAGAAACTGCTGGACACCTATTATGGCATCGTGCTCAAGGGTATTACCAATGTAGAAAAGGGCAGCAAGGAAATGACCGTAGGTGGCGTGAGCCAGAAGTTCACCCAACTGACTGCCAAGATCACGGAAAAGGACCTGGCCAATATCGCGATCGATTTGCTGGAGTACGCGAAGACCGACGCCACTCTGGAGGCCGTCATCGACGATCTGGCCGCCTATATCAACGCCACCGGGAAGGCAAACTGGGATGTCAATGTCAAGCCCTACACCGGCCAGGAGTACACCCCTGTGGATATGCACGCTGAGCTGCTCAAGGGCATTGAGGAAGCCCTGAAGGAAATGCAGGATGTTCTGGCAGACTGCGACGAAGCCAACTACCTGACCGTCACTACCTGCATCGATACTGACGGCAACATCGCAGGCCGTGAGCTGAAGCTTTACGGCGAAGATGTAGAGGACATGGGCGATCTGTATTACATCACCGCGAAAAACGGCGGCAGCATCGCCTTTGAGCTGGTCGCCGCAGAGCTGAAGATCACCGGCAGTGGTAGCGAATCCGGCGGCAAGCAGTCCATGACCTACGATGTGACCTATGACGGCACCAAGTACCTCACCGCCAAATTCACCGATGTTGTCATTAAGGACGACGCGGTATCCTACACCCTGGTGCTGAAGCCCGAGAGCGCCCTGCTGACGGATGTTCTGGAGCTGGACAATAGCGCCGGCAGCCTTGTGTCCGTGATGGACCTCTCCCTGGAGATCTCCTGCGATACCAAGGGCGGCAACGGTTCTGTGGGTCTCAAGGTCTATAACGGCGAAAAGCTGTTGGTCGGCATCACCGCGGACAGCCAGGAGAAAACGCCTGCGGCCGTCACAGCACCTGCAAGCTCTGTAGACGCTCAGAACCAGCAGGCAATTATGCAGTGGATCCAGGGCATGAAGTTTGACACCGTGCTGAACAACATGAAGACCGCCGGTGTGCCCGATGCCCTGGTACAGATGCTGAAGGCCCTGACCGATTCCCTCAAGCAACAGTAACGGCCACAGAAACACATGATTTTGAATATATTTGGCGCTGTTCTCAGCGCCAAATATTTTTAAGGAGGCTTCCTTATGCACATCGAACTCAAGCATATCGCCAAGCGCTACCGGGGCGTCCAGGTCCTGCGGGATGTGAACCTGACCGCCCGCTCCGGCCAATGCATCGGCATACTGGGCAGCAACGGCAGCGGCAAATCCACACTGCTGTCCATTCTGGCCGGTGTCCAGGACTGCCAGGGCGGCAGCTTCCTGTTCGACGGTCACGACCTGTTTGCCGACCCGGCCCGGCGCAGCGCTCTGGTAGGCTATGTGCCCCAGGGCACACCCCTGATGGAAGAGCTTTCCGCCCGGGATAACCTGCTGCTGTGGTACGATAAAAAGGCCCTGGACCAGGAGCTGCAGGGCGGTGTGCTTGCCATGCTGGGCATCGGCGAGTTTTTGCACCGGCCTGTAGCCAAGCTTTCCGGCGGCATGAAGAAGCGGCTGTCCATTGGCTGTGCCATGGCCAAGCGCCCTCCCATTTTGCTGCTGGATGAACCGGCGGCAGCCCTGGACCTGGCCTGTAAGCAGGCCATCGTGGCATATCTGCGCCGGTACAAGCGGTCCGGGGGCATCCTGCTGCTGACCACCCACGACATCATGGAGCTGGAGCTGTGCGATGCCTGGTACATTCTGAAAGACGGCGTACTGGAGCCCTTCGACTACGACGGCGATGTGCAGAGGCTGGTGAGCAAGCTGTGACACGGTATTTTTTGCTGCAGTGCAAGCGGTCCCTGCGGGCAGTGCCGGGTCTGCTGTGCGTGGTGCTGGTTCTGCTTGGAGGCTTTCTGGGGGTCCTTGGGGCTATGACAGCCCGGCAGGACCAATCCAACACCAAGTTCCGCATCGCCATCTGCGGCACAGCCCAGGACACCTTTCTGGAGCTGGGCCTGGCAGCCTTGCAGACCTTTGATTCCACCCGGTTTTCCATGGAAGTGGAGAGCATGACCGAGCCGGATGCCTCTCAGGCATTGGCCCGGGGCGAGATCGCGGCCTATGTAGCCATCCCCGAGGGCTTTGCCGAGGCCGCGGCCTATGGCCGGATCATGCCCTTAAAATATGTAAGCACCCCGGGTGCCCAGGGCATGGTATCCCTGGTCAAGGACGAGGTCACCACCGTGGTGACAGACCTTGTCATGGAGAGTATGCGCTGTACCTACGGCATGGGCAACGCCGCCGAAGACCAGAACCTTTCCGGCGTCGGAACGCTCATGGGTGATATGGCTATCGAGTACACCCAGTTCCTATTCCTCCGGGGCAACACCTATGCAGTGACCACCCTGGGGGTGTCCGACGGTCTGGGCATGGGCCAGTACCTGCTCAGCGGCCTTACCGTGCTGTTTTTGCTGCTGGCCTGCCTGCCCTTTGGACCGCTGCTGATCCGGCGGGACCTGTCTCTGCAGCAAATGCTGATGCCAAAGGGCGTGACGGCCTGGAAGCAAACGGTCTGCGAGTTCTTAAGCTATCTTGGGGTGTACCTGACGGTGCTGGCAGCCACGGCAGCGGTGCTTTTGCCCTGGCTGCCGGAGGGCTTTTCCCCTATGGCTGTCCTGCCCGGTGCCGTAATGGCGGCGGCGCTGAGCTTTTTGCTGTACAGTCTGGCAAAGGACCTCATCAGCGGTGTCCTGCTCCAATTCCTTGTTACCGCCGCCCTGAGCTTCATCTCGGGATGCATGTACCCCATAAGCTTCTTCCCTGAACCGGTGCAGGCCCTGGCAGGGGTCCTGCCTACAGGCATGGCCCGGCAGCTCATAGCCCAGGGCTTTGCAGGCGCGGTTTCAGCCGGGGCAGTATGGACCTTGCTGGGCTGCAGCGCCCTGTTCCTGGTTCTTGCTGCGCTGACGCGCAAGCGTGCCCTGTCCGGGAGGTGAAGCCATGAAAAGAACCCTGATATGGCTGTGGTTGCTGACCAAGCGGCTGTATAAACGGCCCACTTTTTTGGTGCTGCTGGCCCTGATCCCGGCTCTGGTGCTGGGCTACAGCGCCACCGCAAGAGACGACAGCGGTGTCGTGACGATCGCCCTGGCCAGAGAAGACCAGGACCCTTTGGCAGTGGAGCTCATGGATAAGCTCCCCACTGAAAGCCAGCTGATCCGCTACATCGTCTGTGACTCCCGGCAGGCGGCAGAAGCCGCCGTGCGCCGGGGCAAGGCCGACAGTGCCTGGATCATCCGGGCCGGCATGACGGAAAACGCCGCCCGGTTTGTCCAAAGCCGCTCCCGGGCCGATGCCTTGGTGGATGTGCTCCAGCGGGAGAAAAGCGTGGCCCTGCGCCTGACCCTGGAAAAGCTCTCCGGCCAGCTGTTTCTCTACTGTGCCCGGGCTCTGTACATCCCCTATATTCGCCAGAATGTACCGGGGCTGGACCACCTGAGCGACGATGCTCTGTGGGAATCCTACCAAAACAGCCAGATCGGCGATACGCTCTTCCAATACGACAGCGTCGGCAGTCCCATCGCCCAGGTCAGCTACCTGCTCTCCCCTATCCGGGGTCTGCTGGCAGTGACGGTGGTGCTGTGCGCCGGTGCCGGAGCTATGTACTACCTGGAGGACCGCCGCAAGGGCACCTTCGGCTGGGTAGCCCTGAAAAGACTGCCCCTGACGGAGCTGCGCTGTCAGGCCGTCTGCGTGGGCAGTGTAGCAGCGGTGGTGCTGCTGGCTTTGGCTGTCTCCGGACTGGCCGGGTCTGTGCTGACGGAGCTGCCGGCATTGGTGCTTTACAGCCTGTGCTGCGCCGTGTTCGGTATGCTGCTGCGGCAGCTGTGCGGCAATATCCATGTGCTGGCGGCTGTTCTGCCGGTGCTGGTGGTGGTGATGCTGGTGGTGTGCCCTGTGTTTTTTGACCTGGGCGCTCTGCGGCAGCTCCAATATCTGCTGCCTCCCACCTACTACATCAACGCCGCATACAATCCGGTGTACCTGCTGTATATGGCCGGCTACACCGCAATCCTCGCCGGCCTGTACTGGCTTATAGGAAAATGTAAAATGCAAAATGCATAATGCAAAATTGGCGTGTCATTCCAAGGGCCGCCGGGCCCGTGGAAATCCGTCTTTTTACAATGAAAAAACTCCCCATTGCTATGCCCCGCAAGGAGGCATGGCAACAGGGAGTTTTTCTTATCTGTCTTTCCAGGTAGAGCGGGACAGGAGGATCAGCATGGGGAAGATCTCCAATCTGCCCGCCAGCATATCGATGATCAGCACCAGCTTGGAGCCGAGACCGAAGTGGGCATAATTGCAGGTCGGACCAACCAGCTCCATGCCCGGACCGATGTTGTTGAAGCAGGCCAGCACCGCGCTCAAATTGGTGCCGATGCTGTAGCCGTCCCGGGCGACCAGCAGGACGCTGAGGATCAGTATGATGATATACGCCGCCAGATAGGCGTTGGTATTGTCCAGCACCGTCTCGTTGACCACCCGGCCGTTGGTGCGGACCACCTGTACCTTTTTAGGGTACAGTACCTGCCGGATGTTCCGGCGCAGGCTCTTGAACAGCAGCAGTACCCGGGCGCATTTCAAACCGCCGCCGGTAGAGCCGGCGCAAGCGCCTACCACCATGAGCATCAGCAGCAGTCCCTTGGAAAAGGCGGGCCACAGGTCAAAATCCGTGGTAGCAAAGCCGGTGGTGGTCATGATACTGGATACCTGAAAGGCCGCATGGCGGATCGTCTCCTCCAAAGTGCCGTACAGAGGCCGGATGTTCAGCACGATCAGTACGATGGTACCCAGGGCAATGCCCATATACAGCCGCAGCTCCTCGTCCTTAAAGACACCCCGGAGCTTGCCCAGCAGCAGCAAATAGTAGCAGCTGAAATTCACGCCGAACAGGAACATAAACACCGAACACACATTCTGGATATAGGGAGAATAAGAGGCCATGGAATCGTTTCTGACACCAAAGCCGCCCGTGCCTGCCGTACCGAAGGCAGTGCACAAAGCTTCCAGTGCGTCCATGTTGCCCAACAGCAGAAAGACGAAGCAAACCACCGTCATCACGATATAGATCATGTAAAGGATCGTGGCGGTCTTTTTCATTTTGGGCACCAGCTTGCCCACATCGGGCCCGGGGCTTTCCGCCCGGAGCAGATGCATGGTAAAGCCCTTGCCCTGGCCGTCCGAGGGGGATATGGCCAGCAGGAACACCAGCACGCCCATGCCGCCGACCCAGTGACTGAAGCTGCGCCAGTACAGCAGGCCCTTGGACAGGGCTTCCACATCGGCAAGGACCGATGCACCGGTGGTGGTAAAGCCGGAGACCGTCTCAAAAAGCGCGTCGATAAACCGGGGGATCTGGCCGGAGAGCACGAAGGGCAAGCAGCCCAGCACACTCATCAGCGCCCAGCTCAGGCTTACACAGACCATGCCCTCCTTGGCACCGAAGAGCTTGCCGGCCTTGCGGCACAGCAGCCACAGGCCGCCGCCTACAATGGCCATGATGGCCAGAGTCTGGCAAAAGGCAAGGGCCGTATGTACTTCGCCGTGGCCCAGACTGATACCAAGGGCCGGTAGCAGGAACACCGCTTCCACTGCCACGATCTGGGCAAGAAAGCGTCCGATCATTTTGTAGTTCATAGAAGCACCTTCTTTGATGCATTTCATTAAATTCCGTGTCATCCTGAGGAGCAACGCGACGAAGGATCTCCTCAGATAGAACAACAGATTCTTCAGTCACTGCGTTCCCTCAGAATAACAAGGTTTAGGCAAAAATGTCGTTGAGGTTCAGCAGTGCGCCCCGGCGGTTTGTGACCACCACCACGGTGTCACCGGGCTGCATTTTGGAATCGCCGCCGGGGATCTCCACCTGAGAGCCCCGGGTGATAGAGGCCAGCAGCACGCCGGGCTTCAGCTTCAGCTCCTTCAGAGGTATGCCGCAGTTGCGGGTGGTGCTGTCCACCAAAAATTCCACCGCTTCGGCCTCACCGTCGGCAATGGCGTGGACGGAAACAGCCGCGCCGGCCTGGTTGCCCATGGCACGGACATAACGCACGATATCATTGGAGCACAGCTCCCGGGGGCAGATCACACTGCCCAGCTCCAGATCGTCTGCCAGCAGGGTGCTGGAGGTCCTGCCCAGCTTGGTGATCACCTGTCCCACACCCCGGGAGGCAGCGTAGAGGGAGGTGATCATATTCATTTCATCCAGACCCGACATAGAGACGAAGGCATCACAGCCGGAAAGACCGGCGTTTTCCAGCTCTGTACGGCTGGAGAAATCTCCTTGTATAACGGAAGCGTCAGGCAGCATGGCTGCCAGCTCCCGGCACCGGGCCGAATTTTTTTCCATAATGCGTACCCGGATCCTGTCCTTTTGCAGCAGCTGGGCCAGGTAATAGCTCACCGTGTCGCCGCCGCCGATCATAACGCTTTTGACCCGGCGGGTAACGATGCCCAGACTTTTCAGCAGCTCCGACAAATTGGCGGTGGGGGCGGTGACGAAGATCCGATCCCCCTCCCGGAGCACGAAGCTGCCGCCGGGGACGATGGCCGTACCGCTGCGCAGCACAGCGCATACCAGCACCCGGCAGCGCAGGGTGCGGTACATCTCGATCAGGGAAATATCCCTCAGCTTGCTGTCCTCGTCGATGCGCAGCTCCACGATCTCCGCCCGGCCCTTGGCAAAGGTATCCCGCCGCAAAAAGCCCGGGAAGCGCAGCAGCCGCTCGATCTCCTTGGCGGCCTGCCTTTCCGGATTGAACATCATAGACAGGGCAAACAGGTTCCGCATCTTATGGATCTGCTCCGTGTATTCCGGGTTGCGGATCCGGGCGATGGTATGTAGCCGCTGGTTCAGGCCGTGGGCCGTCATGCAGCACAGCAGATTCACCTCGTCGGCACCGGTGGTGGCGATCAGCAGATCCGCATCCCGGACACCGGCCTCCAGCAGCACGGGCATAGAGGCGCAGTTGCCCTCCACAGCCATGGCATCGTACTGCTCCACAGTTGTTTCGAGTTTATTTTTATTTAAGTCGATCAAAGTCAAGTCATGGCCTTCGGCAGTAAGCAATCGCACCAGGGTGGTGCCTACCTTGCCGTTGCCGGCGATAATGATGTTCATAAACGCCTCCTGTGACCGGTATAATAGATGTATTATAGCACCAACCCCGAAAAATTGCAAGCAACCCCTTTCCCCTGTCATCCTTCCCGACCTGGGGTACTTCCCAGTATTTGTGCCGACAGTATCTATTGACGGCTTGGCAGAAATGCAATATAATAAAAATATCAATCGAAACAGTGCATTGTCATCCCCCGCGCCATTCACCGGCGGACATGAGAAGAGGTTTCCTATGGATCCTGTTAAGATCGTATTTTTTGATATCGACGGCACATTGGTCGACCCCGCCACCGGGCGCATTCCTGAGAAAACCTATACGGCTGTAGACCGGCTGCACAAAAAAGGCGTTTTGATATGCCTTGCCACCGGCCGGCCCTCGGCCAGTCTGCCGGACCTGCAGGGTTTACATGTGGACGGGTTTTGCGCCTTCAACGGGGCGCTGTGCTATACGGAAAACGAAATTATCCACAGCGACCCCCTCTCCCCCAACCATGTAGAAAAGATTTTGGAAAACGCTGCCGCCATAGGCCGGCCCGTTTCCGTGGCCGTACAGGACCGGCTGGCAGCCAACGGCATTGATCCGGACCTGGCTGACTACTACCGCCTGGCGGACCTGGAGCTGACCGTTGCGGAGGATTTTGCCTTGGTCTGCCGGGAGCCTGTCTACCAGATCATGCTGGGCTGCCGGGAGGCTGACCACGACGCCATCGTGCGGGGCGTAACGGGGGTCAAGCTCGCCGTATCCTGGGACCGTGCCGTGGATGTGATCCCGGCCTCCGGCGGAAAAGGAAATGCCATCGCAAAGATCCTCCGTTATTTTGATCTCGATGCATCCCAGGCCCTGGCCTTTGGCGACAGCTACAACGATATGGATATGCTGCAGGCAGTTGGAACAGGGGTTGCTATGGGAAATGCCCCAGCCCAGCTAAAGGCCGTGGCCGACCATGTCTGCGGCCATGTTTCCGAGGACGGGATCTACCGCTACTGCATTGAACACGGATTGATATAGTATATTGCAAACAGAAAACTTGGCCATCAGGAGGTCTGCTTTTATGTTTTATAAAAATGCCCGCATTTTTTGTAAGGATTTCACTTTCCGCACAGGTGCTTTTGAAGTAACCGAGGGCAAATTCGGCCAGATCCTGCCGGAGCATGTCCCGGCGGATGCCATTGACCTGCAAGGGGCAACGGTGATCCCGGGCCTGATCGATGTCCACAGTCACGGCAATTCCGGGGCGGACTTCTGCGACGGCGATTATGCTGGCCTGCAGGCCATGGCGGCTTACTATGCCCGGGTGGGTGTGACCTCCTTCGCCCCCGCATCCATGACCCTGCCTTATGACATTCTGGAAAAGGCCTTTGCCAACGCCCGGCGGCTTGTGGACGAAGCCCGGGAGGGCCTGGCAGTGCTCCGTGGCATCCAGATGGAAGGCCCGTACTTCTCCTATCACAAGCGTGGTGCCCAGAACCCGGACTATTTGAAAGAGCCGGACTTCGAGGGCTTCCTGGCCCTGCAGGAGGGCTGCGGCGGACTGATCCGCATTGTGGACATTGCCCCGGAGCTGCCCGGCGCGGAAGCATTTATCCGCAAGGCCAAGGAATCGTGTACCGTCTCCGTGGCCCATACGGACACGGATTACGACAGTGCCAAGGCAGGCTTCGATGCCGGCGCTACCCATCTGACCCACCTGTACAACGCCATGCCCGGCATCCACCACCGCAAGCCCGGTGTGATCCCCGCCGCCGTGGAAAATCCCAATGTCCGGGCAGAGCTGATCTGCGACGGACTCCACGCCCACCCGGCCATGGTGCGGCTGGCCTTCACCATGTTCGGCGGTGATCGGATGGTCCTGGTGTCCGACTCCGGCCGCTGCTGCGGCATGGAAGAGGGCAGCAAATTCAGTCTGGGCGGTCAGGACGCATGGCTTCGTGACGGCATTGCCAGACTGGCTGACGGCACCATTGCCTGCTCCGCCATCAACCTGTATACAGGCATGGTCAACGCCATCGCCTTCGGCATTTCCGAAGAGGACGCGGTGCGATCTGCTACCTACAACCCTGCCTGCGCCATCGGCGCACAGCAGGAAGTGGGCTCTATCGAAGCCGGCAAGGTAGCGGACTTTTTGGTCTGCAGCCCGGATTACGCCGAAAGACGGGTCTTCCTGGCGGGCAAGGAGCTGTAAACACAAAGGGCGCGTTGCATCTATCTGCAATGCGCCCCTGCAGTCATGTAATAACTCGGATACAATAAATGAAAAAATTTAAGGAGGAACTCATTATGGCAGGAATTTTGGAAGTAGCCGTGGATTCTCTGGCATCGGCCCGGGCAGCCATTGCCGGGGGCGCAGACAGACTGGAGCTGTGCGGCGCATTGGCCGTGGGCGGCCTGACCCCTTACGCGCAGCTGCTGCGGCAGGTCCGTGGGGAAAGCGACATCAACATCCGCTGTCTCATGCGGCCCCGTGGCGGCGATTTCCTCTACTCCCGAGAAGAGATCCTGATGATGGCAGCCCAGATCGAAAATCTGCGCAAGCTGGGCTCTGACGGCTTTGTCATTGGCTGCCTGACCCCTGAGGGCGAGCTGGACGGCAAGGCCATGGAGCCCATGCTGAAAGCCGCCCAGGGCGCAGGGCTGACCCTGCACCGGTGCATCGATGTATCCCGGGATCCCTGTAAGACCTACCTGGATGCCGGGGAGCTGGGCTTTGACACGGTGCTGACCAGCGGCGCAGCAGGCAGCAGCCTGCTGGGCATGGAGACCATCGGCAAGCTGCTTGCCCTGCGGGATTCCCGGGGCGGCCCGGAGGTGCTCATCGGCGGCGGCGTCAAGGCCAATGTGATCACCGCCTTTCAGGAGCGCTTCCCCCAGGCCCGGGCCTTCCACATGAGCGGCAAGGCCGACATTCCCAGCGGTATGATCTTCCGCCGGGAGGGCGTGCCTATGGGCATCCCCGGCCTGGACGAGTGGCACATTCAGGTCACAGACGCAAGCAACATCCGTGCCGCCCGCCTGGTGGTAGATGCGTAAAGGCTATTTACGCCCATCCTCATATTGGCGCAAAACAGCGGGAGAAAACCCCCGCCGCCCGCTATTTCCATCGTGGCGAAGCCACACCGCAATTTTCAATTTTCCATTTTCAATTTTCAATTCAGTAAAAAAACCGCCCCGGAGAATTTCTCCGGGGCAGCGCTGTTATTTACCGCGTGGGCCGCAGCATCACAGACAAGTCTTACTCAGCGATCTTCTTGAACTCTTCGTAGACGAACTGGACCTTAGGACCGATAACCACCTGAACAGCGGTCTTACCGGGACGGATGACGCCGGAAGCGCCGGAGGACTTGATCTTCTTCTCGTCCACCAGCAGGCGGTCCTTCACTTCCAGTCTCAGACGGGTGATGCAGTGGTCGATGGCAGTAACGTTCTCCTTGCCGCCCAGGCCTTCCAGAATGATCTGCGCCATAGCGGTGTAGTCGTCGTTGGCCAGCTCGATCTTCATTTCGCCGTCCTGATCGTCTTCACGGCCGGGGGTCTTCAGATTCCACTTGGTGATGGCAAAACGGAACACCAGGTAGAAGACCACGAAGGCAGCGATACCCATGGGGATGATCAGCCAGGTTGCGTTGGCTGCAGGCAGGAAGGAGGAGAACACCAGGTCAGTAGCACCGGCGGAGAAGCAGAAGCCTGCACGGAAGCCCAGAGCAACAGTGATGGTGGTGAAGATGCCGTACAGCAGAGCGTAGACAATGTACAGGGGGAATGCCAGGAACATGAATGCGAACTCGAAGGGCTCGGTAACGCCGCAGATGAAGGCGCAGATCGCGGCAGAACCAACGATGCCGATAGCGATCTTACGCTTGTTGGTCTTAGCGGTCTGGATCATAGCCAGAGCAGCGCCGGGAATACCGAACATCATGCAGGGGAAGAAGCCTGCCATGTACATACCGGCTTCTTCAGCACCGGCCCAATAGTTGCCCAGGTCGTTGATGCCAACAGCATCGAACCAGAACACGTTGTTCAGCGCGTGATGCAGGCCGGTGGGGATCAGCAGACGGTTCAGGAATGCGTAGATACCGGCACCCACAGCGCCCAGAGACTCAATGCCCTGACCCAGCTTTACCAGGCCCTGGAAAATCAGAGGCCATACGAACAGCAGGATAGCAGAAACAACGATGGAAACGACGCCGGTTACGATGGCAACGCAGCGCTTGCCGGAGAAGAAGGCCAGGAAATCAGGCAGCTTGGTATCCTTAAACTTGTTGTAGCAAGCGCCGCCGATAATACCTGCCAGAATACCAATGAAGGCATTGCCGCCGATTTTGCCGAAAGCAAGAGCTGCAATGGGATCTTTGATCAGGTCGGGAGCGATGGTGGTCACAGTGCCGGGAGCCAGCAAAGTGGTGATCATCAGGTAGGAGACCATACCGGCAAGGCCGCCGGTACCGTTGCTATCCTTGGTCAGTCCGAAGCCGACACCGATAGCAAACAGAATTGCCATGTTGTCGATCAGGGCAGCGCCTGCCTTGATCAGGAAAACACCGAGGGTATAAAGGAAGCCAGATGTAGCGGCATCCGGCACACCCATTGCGCCGGGAGCCAGGGCGTAGCCCAGACCCATCAGGATACCGCAGATGGGCAGCGCAGCTACAGGCAGCATCATAGCACTGCCGAGCTTTTGCAGTTTCTTCATCATAGAAGTTTTTCCTCCTTAATTTTCTTTTCGCCTATATTTCAGACCGCCGGCCCACGACGGTCAGTATGGCCCAAAGGGATTACAGATTGGCGCTCAGGAAAGCCTGCAGCTCGGCAGCAGCCTTATCCTCGTCAGCGCCTTCAATGGTAAGGGTCAGCTCCATACCCTGCTTGGCAGCCAGACGCATCAGCGCCATGAGCCGCTTGGCATCGGCAGAGCCGGTAGGAGCGGTCACGGTGATCTTGGATTCATAGGGCGCGGCAGCCTTCACCAGCATACCGGCAGGCCGGGCGTGCATGCCCAGGGGATCGGTGATCACATACTTGATTTCTTTCATGGATGATTTCCTCACTTTCGTGGTTATTACACATTGGACTGGCAGACCAGCTTCCGGGATTCCAGAATACGGCCTGCAGCCATGCTCAATTCCGTAAAGCCCATTTCGATGAACTTTTCCTGCATTTTTGGATCGGCACCCAGCTCACCGCAGATGCCGGCCCAGATGCCGTTATCCTTGGCAGCCTTGGCGATATGGGCAAGCAGCGCCAGCAGGGCGGGATGGTAGGGATCGTAGAACTGGCCCAGCTTGGCGTTCTGACGGTCCACCGCCAGGGTGTACTGGGTCAGATCGTTTGTACCAACAGAGAAGAACGCGGCTTCCTTGGCCAGCTCGTGGGCAAGGACTGCTGCGGCGGGAGTCTCCACCATGACGCCGATGGGCACATCCTTGGTGGGGATGCCCTCTTCCTCCAGCTCCTTGCGGACCTTGGCGCATAAGGCCTTTGCCGCCTTCAGCTCCCAAACCGAGGCTACCATGGGGAACATGATGTGGAGGTTACCGTAGGCGGAAGCCCGGTAGATCGCCCGCAGCTGGGGACGGAATATCTCTTCTCTGGTCAGGCAGATCCGCAGACCCCGCAGACCCAAAGCGGGATTTTCTTCCGCTTCCAGACCCAAATAGCTGACCTGCTTATCTGCGCCGATATCCAGTGTCCGGATGACCACGGGACGGTGCGCCATGGTTTCTGCGACCTTGCGGTATGCATCAAAAAGCTCTTCTTCGGTGGGAAGACTGTCACGGCCCAGGTACAAAAACTCACTGCGCATCAGGCCCACGCCTTCGGCATCGGCCTTAAGGGCATCCACAGCGTCCTCGGGGCAGCCGATGTTGGCCACCAGCAGCACCTTCTTGCCGGACCGGGTGATGCTTTCCTTGCCCCGGTAGGCCTCCAGAGCATCCCGGGCCGCGGCGGCCTCAGCCTGCTTGACCTTCAGCATAGCCAGGGTCTGCTCATCCGGGTCTGCATACCAGGTGCCGGTAAAGCCGTCCACCGCAAGGACCTTGCAGCCTTCTGCCGCTTCAAAGGGAATGTCCGACTGGACAAGAGAGGGTATGTTCAGGGTTCTGGCCAGAATGGCGGTGTGGCTGGAGGAAGACCCCTGCCGGGTGATGAAAGCCATGATCCGTTCTCTGGGCAGCTGGATCGTCTCACTGGGAGCCAGATCCTCGGCCACCAAGAGGAACGAGCCCTCAGGCAGCTGAAAGCCGGTATTTCCGCAGAGGATATCGTAGAGCCGGTGGGACATATCCCGAATATCCGCGCTTCTTGCATTCATGTACTCGTCGTCCATGGCGGCAAACACCTGGGCAAATTCTTCGCCGGTGTCAAGCGCTGCGATAGCAGCGGCAGCACCGCCCTCGATGGCCATATTCACGCCGTCCAGATAATCCAGATCGTCCAGCATCAAAAGCTGCACTTCCACGATAGCCGCCTGCTCTTCGCCGATCTCCACCTTTGCCTTTTCAAACAAAGCGGTCAGCTGCTGGCGGGCAGTCTCCAGGGCGGCCTCGAACTTGGCCTTTTCCACCGCCGGATCGCCGGAGGACACAGGCAGGGTGCGCTGAGCCTTGCGGTAAACCACCGCAGGGCCGATGGCTACGCCGGGAAATACCGGCAAACCGATACCTTTTTTCATAAGCCGCTCCTTACTTTGCCAGCTCGATCACCACATCGTCATTGGTGACATCCTTCCCGACGAGGGTGCGGAAGGTGGGATAAGCGTCGGTGTTGCAGATCACCATAGGGGTGATGGTGTGCAGGCCTGCGGCCTTGATGGCCTCCAGATCCGCTTCCATGAGCAGCTGGCCCTTCTTGACCTTGTCGCCGTTTGCCGCATGGATCTTGAAGGGCTTGCCCTCCAGACTGACAGTCTCCAGACCCACATGGATCAGGATCTCCGCGCCGCAATCGGCAACCAGGCTCACAGCGTGGCCGGTGGTGAACATCATATCCACAGTGGCATCACAGGGGGCATAGACCTTGCCCTCGGCAGGCTCGATGGCGATGCCGTTGCCCAGCATACCCTCGGCGAAGGTAGGGTCGGGCACCTCAGTGATAGGAACGGCCTTGCCGGCCATGGGCGCGTAAAAATCATCTGTGTTCTTGCCAAACAGCTTCTTGAAAAAACCCATTTGAAACGACTTCCTTTCCGCAATTCGTGATCCGCTATCTGCCCGCCAGATAGCGGCTTATAATTTTTATACATATACAGAATACCAAAAACAACAGGGGCTGTCAATCCGGAAATTGTTGGTTTTGACCATTTCTGGATTTTCAGCAAAACCCACATTTTTGATCTGCAATTTTTGTGCATCGTGCCACGGATAAAATTTTTGTGTGAAAATATGTTTCGTGGTATACTGTACAAAAAGGAGGTATCTTCATGAAACGAATCCTGGACTGTCAAAGCTCTGACTTTCGCCATATATCCCGGCAGGAATTGCTGGATGCCATTGCCGGAAGCGAAGGCCGAACCATCCTCTGTGAGACCATCGGCTCTATCATGCCCATGCTGGGGGATATTACCAACGCGGAATTTGCCGCCGCCATGGGTGCGGATATTCTGCTGCTGAATCTGTTTGATGTGCAGAACCCCCAGATCCAGGGTCTGCCCAAAACCGAGCCGGAGCATGTGATCCGCAAGCTCAAGGAGCTGACCGGCCGTCCTATCGGCATCAACCTGGAGCCTGTGGAGCAGGTGCTGTCCTCCGAAGATCCCCAAGAAAATATGTGGGCCATGACCGGCGGCAGAAAAGCCACCCTGGAAAGCGCCAGAAAAGCTGTGGATATGGGTGTCAATTTCATTCTGCTCACCGGCAATCCCGGTATCGGCGTGACCAACGAAGCCATCGAACAGACCCTTCGGCTGTATAAAGAAGCCTTTGGCGAACGCCTGATCCTGGCCGCCGGCAAGATGCACGCCTCCGGCATTTTGTCCGAGGGTGCCGAAAATATCATCACCCGGTCAGATATTGCGGCCTTTGCCGCCGCCGGTGCGGATATCATTCTGCTTCCCGCCCCCGGAACAGTTCCGGGTATCACTATGGAATATGTCAGAGACCTGGTCAATTATTCCCACAGTTTGGGTCTGCTGACCATCACCGCCATCGGCACCTCTCAGGAGGGCGCCGATGTGTCCACCATCCGCCAGATCGCCCTGCTGTGCAAAATGACCGGCACAGACATCCACCATTTGGGCGATGCGGGCTATGGCGGTATGGCTCTGCCGGAAAATATCCAGGCCTACTCCGTGGCCGTTCGGGGTATCCGCCACACCTACCGCCGCATGGCCGGTTCGGTAAACCGCTAGAGCTGCCCGGCACTACGATGCCACCCCTCCCTGTCATTCTGAGGAGCGTCAGCGACGAAGAATCTAAAACCCACCACCCCCTGTCATTCTGAGGGAACAACGTGACCGAAGAATCTAAAGAGATCCTTCGGCTTCGCTCAGGATGACATAGGGGCGGTTTTTTTATTTTCTTTCCAGTATTTGTGCCGATTTCCGA
>JAGBSG010000008.1 GCA_017632035.1 Oscillospiraceae bacterium
ACCTCTCTTCTTTCCAAACCCTTTTAGCGGAAAAAGCCCACTGCGCAGAGCAGTGGGCTTTTTCCGCGGCTGTTGACTTTTTCTTTCCCGGCAGTATAATAATGATAGATACTACAAACAAAGGAGCGATGTTCCATGGTATATCCCATGACTGTTGCGGGGCTGAAGCGGGAGCTTCCCATCTGCCCGGTAACAGATGATCTGTACATTGCAGGCTTCGTGATCTTCGGCGACCAGGAGCTGACCGTTGCCTGTGCCCGGGAGCTGCTGAAGAGAGCCCCGGAATACGATTATCTGATCACCGCGGAAGCTAAGGGTATCCCTCTGGCCCACGAAATGGCACGGCAGGCCGGCGATGCCAAGTACTTCCTGGCACGCAAAGCGCCCAAGCTGTACATGACCGGCGTTTTCGAGGCCTCTGTCAAATCTATCACCACCGCCAAGGAGCAGACCCTTTATCTGGATACCGCCGACGCAGAACTCATGAAGGGCAAGCGCATTCTGATCGTGGACGATGTGATCTCCACCGGCGAAAGCCTGTGCGCCCTGGAGGCACTGATCGAAAAGGCCGGCGGCATCATCTGCGGCCGCATGGCCGTGTTGGCAGAAGGCGATGCCCAGGACCGTGAGGACCTGATCTACCTGGAAAAGCTGCCTCTGTTCAATCCCGACGGCACTGTCAAAGAGCTGTGACCCAGAAGGGCCTGTGCATACCGCACAGGCCCTTCTTATAATTTGCTGTCATTCTGAGCCGCCGCGCGGCAAAGAATCTCAAAAGATCCTTCGACTCCCCTTCGCTTCGCTCAGGGTCGCTCAGGATGACACAAAAAAGTGCCATTCCCTCAATCAAAAGCCAGGCCGAAATAGGCAGGCGCTGCGGCGCCGCTGTCCAGAGGATAGTACATAGCAAAGTCCTCTCCCTGCCCCGGGGTACGGAAAAAGCCTGTTTCACAGTCCAGTGCCGCTACGATTCCCGGCGCCGCGGAAGCATCTGGCAGCAATTCAACGCCATGGAGCACAGCCCCTTCACGCCTTGCCGCCAGCAGGAGGCCGGGACCGGCATAAAGCGCCGCTTGTGCTTGCAGAAATGCTATGTTCTCCCCCTCCTGTACCACACCGCCCTGGGGCAGCAGGCTGCGGCGCAGCCGGGCATACTCAGCACCATCGATCGGTTGAAGCGTCAGCTCCATTTCCGCTGGTCCGCAGGCAAAACTCCGTACCGGGCTGCAGGAACGGTAGCCCATGGCGCTGTAGAACCGGAACAGGCTCTCCTGCCCAGGCACCAACACTGCCATGGCGTAGCCCTGGCCTTTCAGATACCGGTGAGTGTAGTCCATAAGCCCACGGGCAAGCCCCTTCCCTCTGTGTGCTTTTGCGGTAGCCACCGCATACAGGTAAGCCACCTTTTGCCCCAGTACCGTGCAGTCGAACCAATACAAAGCTGCTGCCACAGTTCCCTCCAGGAGAACGCAGAGGCAGCGCCGGGGATCAAAGGCGGTGGCGAAAAAAGCATTTAGGAAATCCTCGGTATCGCCAAAGGCCTCTTTCCACAGCTCACGCAGCTGGGGCAACTGGGCCGGGGTGGGTGCGTCAATAATCATAACCGTCCTCCAGCAGGCAGGCCCAGGATTTTTCCACCAAATGATGGGGGCAGTAGCTAAGCTTTGCTTTGCGCAGGCCCTCCAGACCCATATCGTCCTCCCGGTTCAAATACCTAACATCCGGGTACTTTTCTCGCAGATACCGGGCAAACTCGCAGTTGATCACCGCATAGGCCCCATCCACATCGGCTCGGGCCTTTTCGAAATGGATATCAAAGGTATCCGGGGACATCCGACTGCCCATGGTAATGGCAAGAATCTCCTCCCCATCCTTCAATATCAGCCCCTCCATGCCCAGGTCCTCAAAATACTGCAGCGCCTTTCTCAGGGCCGCCTGTTCCATGTGGTAATCTCCCTTGGGGTCCTGCTGCAGCCGGGCCTCATACCAGGCCTCCACCATTTGGCCTGCAGCCCGGATATTACGGGCGTTCAGGGGCTCCACAGTATAATAGGGAAAAGCGACCCTGAATCGGTTATAGTGATTGCGCTTGCGTTGGAACTTTCTGCCCTTCAGGTCCGCCAGATCATTGATGGCGTATACATAGTCATAAAAATCCCGGTCGCAATGGAAACGGAATCTGCCGGGATACAGCGCCTCAATGATCTGTCTGTCCTCCTGGGTAAGGCTGGTGATCCGACAGGGAATGCCCCGCTCCTGCGCATCGGCAATGATGGCATCCAGCACAGCCCGTTTATCCGCCTGGCCTGCCGGGTATGGATAGATGGTCCGGCGGCTGAACTGGGAGAACAGCACCAAATGGTCATGGAGCACAGCTCCCTTTTGTCTGCCCCACAAAAACAGGTTGGCAAAGGAATATTCGCAGCCCCGCTCCTTTCCGTCCAGCAAATAGCGCTCGTAAATTGGCTTGTCCTCCAAGGTCAGAGGTTTGAAATCGATCATAACGCCCCCTCCTTTTCTTAGTGATATTTTCGAGGGACTTTCCGCAGTATTGGCGGAAAGCAGCCTGCGAGAACCTATCGGAGTTCAACTCCCCTCAGTTTAGTATACCACAGTGTCTCGGAATTTCAACTTTCGGCGAAAATTCTTTCCCCTAAGCGGTGCTTTTTCAGCACTGCGTAGAGCAGTCCTCCCAAGGTCAGCAGCACCGCCCCTTCTCCAATAGCCACATAGGCTGCATTCATCCAAAATCCGCCGCCCACATAGGCTGTCAGCTCCCAACCTACCAGCACAGCATTGGTCAGCGCAGGCAGGCACAGACCCAGCAGAGGCAACCCCTTTACTGTCAGACCCCGGGCCAAATACATGCCCCATGCCGCCAGCAAGGTAGCCAGACTGCCGATAGGCGCATCCAGAGGCAGTGCCCCGGCAAAGGTCAGATTGAAGAGAAAACATCCCACCGTCAAGCCGGGAATGGCCGCCGGTGTAAAAAACGCCAGCACACACAGAGCCTCCGAGGCCCGAAACTGAATGGCCCAGGTAGCCGAGCCGGGCAGCAGTATATTTTGCAGATGGGTCAGGGCTGCATACATGGCAGCGATCAGTGCCCCATAGGCCATATAGCGGACAGAACTTTTCATATCCACGCTCCTTGCAACAAAAAATGGGCGCAGTCCGCACCCAAAACAAAACGGGCGCAAAGCGCCCATCCAAATCCCTAGTTTTGTTTACCGACAGGATGGTTGCGAACTGTCCTATGCATTTGTGTTATTATAGCGAAGAAAAAGGGCCTTGTCAACGGCTTCCTCCCACTATATAATATACTGTAACTACTGCCACGAGGAACGCCTATGAGGAAATTTCCCATTTTAATACTAACAGCACTGCTGTTGGGCGCATATGCCCTGTTCTTGGTGTACTGGTTCACACCTTCGCCTGCACAGCCGGACAGTCCGGTCATCTCTGAAACCGCAGGCACCACCGCCACCGGTGATACCGAGGATCAACCGCCACCGGAGATCTCCACCACAGAATCCGTGCCTCTGGAGACCGTCATGTCTCCTGACTATGCGCTGACCGCAAAGCTCGCCTTTGTCTACGACTGCGCCTCGGAGCAGCTGGTGTTTACTCTGGGAAGCCAGACCCAGTCGATCTCCCCTGCCAGCCTGACCAAGCTGCTGACTGTTTATGTGGCTCTGCAGTATCTGGAACCTGACACCCCGGTCACTGCCGGGGAGGAATGTACCTGGATCGATCCAGAATCCTCCATAGCCCATGTAAAGCCCGGCAACCGTCTGACTGTGGAAATGCTGGTGGAGGGCATGCTGCTGCAAAGCGGCAATGACGCGGCCTACACCCTGGCTGCTGCCGCAGGCCGCGCCATCCGTCAGGACCCGGCCCTTAAGCCCCGGGCGGCTATCGATGCCTTTATGGAACAGATCAATGTCCAGGCGAAGGCCCTGGGATTGGAAAATACTTACTTCGTGACCCCCGATGGATTGGACGCCAACGGTCACCGGACCACCTGCGCGGACATGCTGAAGCTGTGCCTGACCGTCATGGAGCAGCCCCTCATCCGCCACTACGCCGGGATATCCCAGGCCCAGGTAAAATTTGAAAGCGGCCAGACCCATACTTGGCGCAACACCAATTTCCTGCTGCACCCCACCTCCAAATACTATTGCCCTGAGGCCTGCGGCCTGAAGACCGGGTCCACCGGCAAAGCAGGCAACTGCCTGCTGGCCTCCTTTTACACCGGCGAGCGCTACCTGATCGTGGGCGTATTCGGCTGCCCGTCCTATGAAGCCCGGTTTGCCGATGCCCTGTTTCTGTACGAAAGCTACCGGTGACGCAAAATTTCCATGAAATACTGTAGGGACGGCCCTTGCGGCCGTCCGCCCAAATTTACTACCACACCCGTAGGGAAGGGCCTCGCCCCTCCCTCTTTTAGATTCTTCGGCCTGCGGCCTCAGAATGACACGGCTTATCTGTCATCCTGAGCGACCCTGAGCGAAGCGAAGGGGAGTCGAAGGATCTCGTTTCTTCGCATAGATTCTTCGGCCTGCGGCCTCAGAATGACATGGCATATAGCACGCAAAAAGCGCTCCGATGCAACTCGGAGCGCTTAATTGCGTATTCAGAGGCTTCTTACTTTGTGCCGGCGATCTGAGCAGCGACCTCAGCAGCGAAGTTCTCTTCCTTCTTCTCAATGCCCTCACCCTTAATGTAGTGAACAGCGTTGACGAACTTGACGGAGCCGCCCAGCTTCTTGGCAGCGTCGGCAATGTAGCCGGCCACGTCGCCCTTGAAGAGGTCGCCGCGGACGAACTCCTGCTGCAGCAGGCAGATTTCCTTGTAGAAGGCAGCCATCTTGCCCTGGGCGATCTTTTCCTTCACCTGAGCGGGCTTGCTGGCCATCTTGGGATCGTTGTCCATCAGAGCCACCTGAACAGCCAGCTCCTTGTCGATGGCTTCCTGAGGCACCTGGGACTTGTCCCAGTACTGGGCCTTCATAGCGGCGATCTGCATGGCGACGTTCTTGCCCACCTCAGTGGCATCGATGCCGCCCTCAACAGCCAGGTTCACCAGAACACCGTGGGTGCCGCCGGCGTGAACGTAAGCG
>JAGBSG010000095.1 GCA_017632035.1 Oscillospiraceae bacterium
CGGTTGACTTTATTGTTCAGTTCCTTCTCCAGACGGGCCTCCATGATCCCCATAGCTTCAACAGGCGCACCGAGGAAGGTCAGACAGTCGGATATCTGCTCGCTCTGCTTTAAGTACAGCACCTGGCCGCCGCCTCTCTTGGCGGCCTTGGGATAGAAGCCCAGCACCTCCTGCAGCAGTGTGTAGGTTTCCCGGGACACACTGGCATGGGTAGTGGTGATCTCCAGATGATACCCCTTTTCCGGATCTGTCACTGAGCCCCCCGCCAGAAACGCCCCTCGAAGGAACGCCGCCTTGCAGCAATCCTCCTCCACAACAGGCAAATTGACATGCAGTGCCAGTGTATCCTGTAGGCTGAAGCCGTAAGCACCCATGATCAGGGCAAGCTTTTCCGGGTCGGTGATTTGAAAAATCAGCTTACCGGGAGCGTCGAACTCGGGTAACAGATCAAAGTTTAGGCCAAATGCCTTTCGAAACAGCTTAGGCAATCTTTGCGCAAACTCTCTGCTCTCTGTAATAATCCGAATATTTTGACTGTGGAAGCTGTTGCAAAACAGCAAAATCCCAAAGCACTCTGCCAACGCACAGCAGGCCTTTTGCGGAAACATCTTGCACATCTCAGCCTTAGCGCCGGCAGAAAACGATATAGCCATTTTGCATTCTCCTTCCTTTTGTTTTTACCAGATCCGGACCTCCGGCTCTAACCGGATGCCGGACGCGGCGTATACACGCTCAGACACCTGCTGAAGCAGGCTGACCACATCCTTTGCAGTGGCACTGCCCAGATTCACAACAAACCCTGCGTGCTTTTCAGACACCGCAGCATCCCCAATACGAAAACCCTTCAAGCCTGCCTGATCGATCAAGGCGGCTGCATAGCCGCCCACAGGCCGCTTAAATGCCGAACCGGCAGATGGATGCTCCAGAGGCTGGGATGCTTTTCTCTTATTCATCAGCTCCTGCATTCTTCCTCTGATCTGTTCAACAGGGGCAGGTATCAGGATAAAGTCCGCATACAGCACGATACCGGGCTCTTCCTCCAAACGACTGTGGCGGTAAGAAAATTGCATTTCCTCTGCGGACAAAATCCGGGTATTGCCTGCCATATCCATGACAGCCACCTGCTTGCAGATCTGGCAGAGCTCCCCGCCGTAAGCGCCGGCATTCATATACACACCGCCGCCCACCGTACCGGGGATTCCATGGGCAAATTCCATACCGGAAAGGCCCAGGTTCGCCGCAAACACAGCTGCCCGGGTCATGGTCACACCTGCCATGACACGGATCGTAGTATTATCCAGCTGGGTGATCCCACCCAGTACGTCTTTCAGGCAGATCACAAGGCCGGGCATCCCGGCATCCGGCGCCAGTACATTGGTTCCTGCTCCAAGAATAACCGGTTTGCAGTCCAATAAAGCGGACACTTTCAAAAGTTTTGCCAGTTCCTCCGCATTTCGGGGGAACGCCATTACCTCCGCAGGGCCGCCAATGTGAAAGGAGGTATGCTTTGACAGCGGTTCTTGGAAAAGCAGCTTAAAATCTGGAAGTAAAGCAGATAATTTCTGCTGAAAAACGGTCAAATCAGTCATAAACGCCTCCGGGTGTATGATTATTAACAGTATAGCATATCCCGCGCCAATATGCAATTATTACGGCAATGAATTTTCTGTATATAGTAAACAGCGCAGCTGACAAGCAGCTGCGCTGTATGTATCGTTTTTTACTTCTCCACGATCTCCAGCAGCTCCATGGGGCAAACCTTGGCGCAGATGCCGCAGGCGATGCACTTGGTAGCGGGCTGGTCGGGCTTGAGGACCATAACCTTCATGGGGCAGGCCTCCACGCACCTGCCGCAGCTGACACAGAGCTTCTTGTTGATCATGTACACACCGGTCTTGGGATTCTGGGTGATAGCGTCATGCTCGCAGGAGCGCATACACTTACCGCACTGGATGCAGGTCATAGGCTTTGCGCCGGTACCCTTAGCAACCACCTGGATGCAGGAAAGATCCTGATTGAACTCCTTATAAAAAGCGGTGGAGCATGCCCGAACACATTCCAGGCAAGCCATACATTCGATATTCTTCTTAACAGCAAGCTTCTTCATGATAAAGGTTTCCCCTCTTCCATAGTTTTACCATATTATTATACTAGACCTTTTCGGAAATAGCAACGATTAATTTAACTTTTATAAAAAAATTATCGGAATTTGTTAGTATCGGGAAATATTCCCAGTGTAAAGGCCGCCTTGTGGGAGATACTAGCATTGCACTCAAATAAACAGGAGGTTTCAAAATGAAGAAGCTTTGTATGATCGCGCTTGTGCTTGTCCTTACCGTGGGCCTGTTGGCAGGCTGCCGTGGAAACAATTCCGGTGACACCTCTGCGCCCAGTACCACTGTAATGCCCACCACTACCCAGCCTACCGGCACCACTACGCAGCCCGGTACAGACACGCCTATGCCCGGCATGGAGGATATGATCCCCGGTACTGATGACACCATTGATCCTTCCAACGGCGCTAACCAGAGCACCGGAGATACCAAGGGCCAAAGCCACGGCATGTCCGCCTACTAACGATCGGGGCGCTGCCCCGAATACATAAAGGGTTAAAGTACAGTGGTGTACCTGGTCAGATTTTTCTTCATTCGTTCCGCAGCCGCAAGGCTTTGTTCCACAAAGTCTGTGCCATCGGTCTGGGCCTCTTTCCACGCAGCTGTTATAGATATCCCCGCACAGGCCGCCGCGCCATGGCCCAGCCTGTCAAAGGCAAATCTGCAGTTCTTTGCATTGGCATTGGGGTAGTCATAGCCATCCAGAAGAAGGAACATCCTCTTATATTTTTCACGCAAGGAACGCAAGCTGTCCGCCGCGCTGGCCGCAGCCAGTGCTCCCACCTGAGAATAGCCGCATTTACCGACCATTGGCTCTCCCAATCGACTGACAATGTCCGCCGCAGCCGTGTGCACCAACCGACCGCCGGTCAGCAGGTCCTGAATTTCCGGAGCTGTCTTATTAGAGGTTCGCACCACAGGAAACAGGCTCTTGCCCCCCTTGCAGAGGTCCAGAAAAGGCTTGAACACATCACTGCCCAGATAGGCATTTACCACAACACCGTCGCAGGGATAGATGCTGACTTCACTGCCCAGGATCGCAGCACAATTTCTGGCAGCCAAAGCTGACAGCATGTCCGGAGCATCCAGCAGCACATAATAGCCCATCTGCTGTGCGGACTGCAGCAAACGGGAAAGTACCGCAAGTCCCTCCGGCCCCAGGAGCGCAAAGCTGCCAAAGCCAAATCTCACTGCCGCAACAGTGCCACGAAGCCCCTCCAACAGTGCATTGCAGAACTGCTCAATGGCCACAAAAGTATTTTCCGCCACCTGCTGAATGTGGGGCGGTATCTGATCCGTAAATGCGTCAAAAACCACAATCGAGGGGTTCTTTACCTTCCGGATCTTTTCCTGCAAAACATCAATTGACATGGCAAACCCTCCAATTTCTTGTGTTTTTTATAGTATATCACAGTTTTTTACCCTTGAAAAGAGAGAAAGCTTTCCTGTGTTGATTTTTTTCGCAAAGGGTATACTAATGTCGAAGGGAGGGAGTGAAATGCATCTGAAAGGATTGGCGATCACCATGGGATTGGGGGCAGCTGCCGGCGCTGTTGCAATTTTAATGATGCCCCGCAGCAACCCCACGCGGCAGCTGGCCGCCAAGGCAGCAAACAAGGTTGAAGAAGCCGCCATGAAGGCAACCAACAAGCTTACAGGCAGCACGGATATGTAGCAAAAGCGCCTGCCGGCAGATAATCTGCCGGCAGGCTTCTGCATGAATCATTACTCTTTTACGATCAGGTAGTAGCAGGCAGGATCGTCCTTGCCTAAATGGAAGCACAGATAGCCATCCTCGTAGGTGGAGGGAATCAAACCGGCATACATACCCTCGGCATTGATGCCCCAGATCTTCATCTTCTTGCCGTGGACGGTCTTCAGCCGGATATCGGCTTCAATGACCTCTGCCAGGATGGGAGCGCGGCCCACATCTACCATCTTCTCACCGTCAAACACCTGGTCGGTGTTGCGCACACGGCCGATGGTGGACATGAGGATGTTGTCGGAGGTCTCCAGAGGATCATTGGTCAGGGAGGACAGAGCGATAACGGCAAAGTCAGTTTCGCAAACCACACTCATGCCGTTGAGCTCAACAGGCTTCCGGAAGGGCTTTCTCTGAGAGTCCTTGGGAGCACCGAGACCCACCATACCGTAGACGACCTTGGTGCGCTCGGTATCGATAGCGCCGATCTGACGGCTGCGGTCACGCCACATCTGACCGTTGTCGGCCATGTAGATGTTGGGGTTCTCGTGGGGGACGGGCTGATCGGACAAAACAATCTCGTCGTAGCCCTCGGGCAGTTCTTCACCGAAGTACATACGGGCCCGGTGCTGCTCCAGAACGTCGGTCATGGCTTTGTTGGAAACCTTGATGAAATCGTGGGGCTTCACGGCTACGCGCTTCTTGGCAGGCTGAATGTCACCACGGCGGGTGATCAGAGCGGAGTGATAGAACAGGCCGAACTTAGCAGGATCGTTCCAGGTGGCGAAGATGCCTTCCCGGTAGGGAACGCCGGCAATGGGAGAGCTCAGCTCTTTACCCAGCACATCCATCTTGTCCAGGTGGGTGCTGTAGGAGTAGGTGTGGATACAGGCACCGCACCAGCCCTGCAGGGCAGCAACAGCTGCGTAGTAGATGGGACCTTCAGCGCGGTAACTGTTGGGCCAGGGCATATCCCACTCAGACAGGAAGAAAGGCTTGCCGACCATGGTCATCTTGGCCTGGTTGTCAAATACGGAGGGGACGGAGGTGATGTTTCTGTTCTTACAGAAGTGCTCGCTCCAACGCCAATCGTAGAAGTAAACATGGGTATCGGTGAAGTCCAGAACATCGTGGGCACGGGTGTTGTTATAGCCGCCCTGGACCCAGTTGGTACCTGCGATGGGGATCTTTACGCCGATGGAGCGCAGGTGATCACGCATTTCTGTCATGTAACCACGGGTGGTCTCGATCTTGAAGTTATCCAGCACCTCGTTGCGCTCGTACATGTCGCAGTTTTCCCAATCGTACTCGATGCCCTTGGATTCCAGCCACTTCTTGAACACCTGACGGTACTCATTGTAGTAGTAATCGTGCTGCTGGTAATCATAACGGACGATGTATGCGTCAAAGAACAGGTCGCACTCAGCTACGATCTCGGTCATAACGAAGGCGGGGTCATCCTTGTAGCACAGACCGGTGTAGGGGTTGTAATGCAGCCAGAGGTTGTCCATGTATTCCTTCTGCAGCATTTTCAGGTGTTCATTGATCAGGCACCAGGGTTTTGCCAGGTCGAAAAGGGTGCTGGCATCCACTACACCGTCGCCTTCCTTGAACTTACGGTAGGTCATCATGTCCAGGTAGATATAGATGCCCTGCTCCTTCAGACAGTGAATGAGGTAGTCCAGACGGTCCATGGACTCGGGGTCGAAGGAACGGGTGTTGTCCACACGCTTGCCGCGGGTGAAGGCAAAGATATTGGGGTTGCCCCACTCGGCATCCAACTGGTGCAGGCGGACGATGTTACAGCCGGACTGCGCCAGACGGCGGGCAAACTTTTTCGCGTAGTCGTGCTCGGGGAAGTTAGCGCCACCGTTTATGTTCACGCCCCAGAAGCGGGCAGGAGTGCCGTCTTCAAACTGGAATTCCTCACCAACGGCCTTCATAAAGCCGTGCTTGCCGGCGGGTTTCTCATCAGCAAATACGAAGGAAATATCCACAGGCATCATCTCGGGATATGCAGGCATTGGGAAGTAACGGGACATAATGATTCTCTCCTTTAACATTTGGTGGTATCGTTGTACGAAATTAAACTTAGTGTAACACAAAATGCCAAGCGTGTCAAACCATCCCAAAAGGTAAAGTACAACTCCCTCCGGAAAACCGGAGGGAGCCAGGGAATTATTCCTTAACGATCAGGTAGTAGCAAGCGGGGTTGTTCTCATCACCGATGCGGAAGTTCAGGTAGCCCTCCTCGTCATAGGTGGCAGGCAGCCGTCCGGCGTACATGCCTTCGGCGTTAACGCCCCAGATCTGCATCTTGGTGCCATGGATGTTCTTCAGGCGGATCTCGGCATCGATGACCTCAGCCATAATGGGGGGCTTGCCCACATCCAGCATCTTTTCGCCGTCAAATACCTGGTCGGTATTCCGGGCGCGACCGATGGCGGACAGGAGGATGTTGTCGGAATTCTCGATGGAGTCGTCGGTGAGGGAAGACAGGGCGATGACACCGAAGTCGGTGGCGCACTGGATCTCCAGACCGTTCATCACATGCTTGGGACGGCGGTATTTGCCGGTGGAGCCGCAGTTAAAGCCCTTGCCCAGCATGCCGTAGAAGGCCTTGGTGCGCGCTGTGTCTACGCCGCGGAGCTCTTTGGCCTTATCCCACCAGACCTGACCGTTGTCGGAGATCACAAGATTGGGTTTGGCGTTTTCAGCGACGGGAACCGTTTCATTGTCAAGCACCCGCATATCGTAGCCTTCCGGAATGTCTTCGCCGTAGTGCATACGTACCTGATGGTAACTGAATGCACTCTTGACAGCCAGACTCGATTTCTTCATAGGATCATGGGGGGTTATTGCGATTTTTTTGTTGGCAGGGGATACGTCACCACGGCGGGTAATCAGGGCAGCATGATAGAACAGGCCAAACTTGGCAGGGTCGTTCCAGGTGGCAAAAATGCCTTCTCGATAGGGAATGCCCATGATGGGGGAGCTGATCTCACGACCCAGAATCTTCATTTCGTCCAGACGGGTACCGTAGGAATAAGTATGGATACAAGCGCCGCCCCAGCCCTGCAGAGCAGCAATAGCTGCGTAGTAGATGGCGCCTTCTGCACGGTAGCTATTAGGCCAGCACATATCCCACTCAGACAGATAGAAGGGTTTACCGGCAATTGTGCTGCGGGAGCCCCAACGGAACAGACCTTCGTCTATATGGGTGTTCTTACAAATACGCTCGTTGTTGGTCCAGTTCCAGTCATAGGTATACAGGTGCGTATCAGTATAATCCATACCGGCGTGGGATTTTGTACCGTTATCGCCAGGGTCGGACCAGTTGGTGCCGGTGATGGGAATTTTTACGCCGATGGAACGCATGTGGTCATACATTTCGGCAAGGAAATTCTTGGTGTGCTCCAATTTGAACGCTACCTGAATTTCATCATTTGTGTACATGCTGCAGTTTTCCCAATCGTATTCGATGCCGTTCTTATCCAGCCAGGCCTTGAATACGCCGCGATACTCCTTGTCATAGTACTCAGGCAGCTGATGGTACCACTTCTGGCTGACGGAGTCATTGAACAGGTCGCACTCGGCGATGATCTCACTCATAACGAAGACGGGGTCGTCCTTGTATTGCAGCTTGGTGTAGGGGTTGTAGTGAGTCCAAAGATTGGTTGCATATTCCTTCTGCAGCTCGATGAGGTGGCGGTTGATCATGTTGTAGGGCTTACCAACATCGGGGAGCTTGTCCGCTTCGATGACACCGTCGCCTTCTTTGAACTTACGGTAGGTCATCATGTCCAGGTAGCAGTAGATACCCTGCTCCTTCAGACAGTAGACCAGGTAGTCCAGCCGATCCATAGAGCGGGGGTCCAGCTTCCGGGTGGTGGTCACACGCTGGCCTCTGGAAAATGCAAAAATGTTGGGAATGCCCCACTCAGCATCCAGCTGGTGCAGACGCACAAGATTGCAACCTGCCTGGGCCAGACGGTTTGCAAATTTCTCGGCGTAATCGTGGGTGGGGAAGTTGGCGCCGCCGTTGATGTTAACGCCCCAGAACTTGCCCAGAGTGCCGTCTTCAAAGCGGAATTCTTCGCCGACAGCCTTCAGAAAACCGTGCTTGCCGGCCGGCTTTTCATCTTCGAATACGAAGGAAATATCCACGGGCATCTGATCATAATACGCGGGCATGGGTATGTAGCGAGACATAATGATCCTCTCCTTGTTTTGATTTCATGACGGTATTTCGTCATCTAATATGGATTATACTCCTATAAAATTTTAATTTCTTTCCGAAATTTTCAAAATATATTGCATTTTTTGTACCAACGTGGTAGAGTGAGGCATAGTATCAGGAGGTGACAGGATGAGCGAGGTCATATACAAGTTTAAACGGGGCGTCCTGAGGGGGCAAAAGCTGCATGTGAATAGAGATCGGCATCAGCGAAGCTACCCAAAGCATTGGCACAGCTACTATGAGATCATCTATTACCGGGATTGCACAGGCCGGTGCATCCTCAACGGAAAGCCCTATCCCATTACCGAGAACAGCCTGTTTCTGCTGACACCCAAGGATTTTCACGAGATCATTATGGAGGAGCAGCGGGGGCCGGAGTCGTTTGTCATCTCGTTCAGCGAGCAAATTATTGATGATGCTGTTTTTGGTAAAATTTCTTCAGGGCCGATCTATGTGAAAAATCTGCCGGAATGGACCGGATTGCAGATCCAGCGCCTGTACAAGCTCTTTACCGGCCGCAGCGGAAACCGGAAAGACTATCTGTACCATCTGTTTAACTGCATCCTGTTGGAGCTTCTTGAGCTGAACGGCGGCCTTACCCATGCTGCCGCGGATATCAGTCCTATGATCCGGGAGAGCATTTCTTTGATGCTTTCTGATCCGGGGGGGCGGTATTCTCTGGAACTGTTTTCAAAGAAGTTTAATGTAGGTACTACTTATTTTTCCCGCCTGTTTCATGCCAGCACCGGCGTGACATTTAAGACATACCTGAGCGACCTGCGGATCGAGCATGCAAAGCGGCTTCTGGAGGAAAAGAAGCTGCCCATTATAGATGTGGGATACGAGTGCGGCTTTAACACCCCCTCCCAATTCATCCGGGCCTTTAAGCAGCTTACCGGTATGACTCCCTCGGCATATCGGGCAGGAATCCAGAACTCGGATATATAAAAGGTGCTGTCTCATTAAGGTAAAAATGAACAAATAACCCAAGAAAGATAAAGCTACAAAAAAGGCTGTCATCCTGAGCGAGCATAGCGAGTCGAAGGATCTTGGCACTATTTAACTGCTTAGCAGTAATATAGTGCGTAGATTCCCCGATTCCGCTACGCTCCACTCGGAATGACAGTCTTGCTTTTTCATTTCTTTTATGCAAATTACCCTTCGCGAAACAGCCCCTTTTGTATTCCGCTGTTATTTTACCGCAACCACAAGGGTATCATCTGCCACCGTTACCGAAACAGAAGAGATCGGGGCTTCAAAGGAATCAATGATCCTTTCGCTGATGGGATCCTCCAATTCTCTCTGGATAGTACGCCGCAGATTGCGGGCACCGTAGGTCACGGAATAGGCCTTCTTCACAAGGTATGCCCGAACTTCGTCGGTCCAATGAAGTTCCAGACCCCGGGCAGCAAGGCTGTCTTTCAGCTCCTGCAGCATGATGTCCGCAATACCCAGGAAGTTCTCCTCAGTCAAATGGTTGAAAGTAATGATCTCATCCACACGGTTCAGGAACTCGGGGCGTAAGAATTCCTGCAGCGCCTTCATGGTCTTATCCTGCACCTGATCCTGGGCCGTTCTTCCAAATCCCAGACCGCCTACCCGGCCCTCTGAGCCGGCGTTGGAGGTCATAACGATGATGGCATTCTCAAAGTTGACCACCCTGCCCTGGGCATCGGTGATGCGGCCATCGTCCAGAACCTGCAGCAGGATATTCAGCACATCGGGATGGGCCTTCTCGATCTCATCAAACAGCACCACGCAGTAAGGTCTGCGGCGGATCTTTTCCGTCAGCTGACCTGCCTCGTCGTAGCCCACATAGCCGGGAGGCGAACCGATCAGCTTGGAGACTGTATGCTTCTCCATATACTCAGACATATCCAGCCGGATCAGAGAATCTACACTGTCAAACAGGTCGTTTGCCAGGCACTTCACCAACTCGGTCTTGCCTACACCGGTGGGGCCTACAAAAATGAAAGACACAGGACGCTTCTTGGGCGAGATGCCTACCCGATTTCTCCGGATGGCCTTTGCCACTGCATCCACTGCCTCATCCTGACCGACAATATGCTCCCTCAGGCGGTTAGCCAGGCCTTTGATCTGCCCATACTCCTGGGCCTTGATCTTGCTTGCCGGGATCTTGGTCCACAGTTCAATGATCCGGGCCAAATTCTCCATGGTCACTGCCGGTGGCGGCACCTGCTCCAGCTCCTCGATGCGTGCCGCGATCCGCAGCAGCTTGCTTCGAATGGTCGCCAGGCGCTCATAATGCTCGTTCTCCGTATCGTCAGTGAGCATTCTCAGCTCCAGCTCATAATCGTCCCGTTCTTTTTTCAGCTGCGCCAATTCGGATATCTCCTTACAGCGCAGATTCACATCGGAACAGGCCTCATCCAACAGGTCTATGGCCTTATCAGGCAGAAAACGGTCCGTAATATACCGTTCGGAGAGCACAACACACTGCCGGGCGATCTCCGGAGAAATGGATACGCCGTGAAACTCCGCATAGCTTTTGGCAATGCCCTGCATGATCTGGCTGGCCTCTTCAATGGTAGGCTCTGCCACAGACACAGGCTGGAATCGGCGCTCCAAAGCCGCATCCTTCTCAATATGCTTGCGATATTCATTGAAGGTCGTAGCACCGATGATCTGCACTTCCCCTCTGGACAGCGCAGGCTTCAAAATGTTTGCGGCGTTCATGGAACCTTCCGCGTCACCGGCTCCCACCAGATTGTGGACCTCATCGATCACCAGAATAATGTTGCCGCACTCCTTGATCTCCCCGATCAGGCTCTTCATACGGCTTTCAAACTGGCCCCGGAACTGGGTGCCTGCCACAAGGGCAGTCAGATCCAGCAAAAACACTTCCTTGTCCCGCAGCTTATAAGGCACTTCGCCGGCAGCAATCCGCTGAGCCAATCCCTCAGCAATAGCCGTCTTGCCTACGCCGGGTTCGCCGATCAGGCAGGGATTATTTTTCTGGCGGCGGTTCAGGATCTGGATCACACGCTCCGTCTCCACATCCCGGCCAATGACCTTATCCAGCTTCCCTTCCCTGGCACGGCCAGTCAGGTCCATGCAGTAGTTATCCAGGAACTTATGCTTTTTATTTTTCTTCTTTTTGGGTTCTTCTCCCTCATCCTTGGGTTTATCGGACTTAGGAGGCTGTGTCGGAAGACTGGCGCTGCCAAAAAGCTGATTGAGCAGTGGGAAGGTAGCTGTCCTGCTTTCGGCCTCATCCTCATCGGATTCTTCGTTTTGACCGAACATACTGCTCATTTCGTCACTGAGCACATCCAGCTCTTCCTCTGAAATACCCATCTGTCTCACTGCCGCATCGATCTGCGGGATCCCCAGACTGCGGGCGCATTTCAGACAATATCCCTCGTTCAGGGTCACGCCATTTTCCATCTTGGTTATGAAAACAACCGCAATATTCTTTTTGCACTTAGTGCACATTTTCGGCTGCATGAAAATCACTCCTTTTGCGGGGAAACACCCCTTGTTGGCAGTATAACACATAGTCTGCCAGAAAGGGAGAACAAATTATTAAATATTCACCCCAAGGCCCTGCCCGGGACACTCAAAGCATTCCACGCCATCGTCATACCACAGGTGGGACATATAAAGCCCTCCCGGCGGCACGGTTGGACCGGCGGCAGTCCGGTTGCCGGACTCCAGGATCTTCCCGATCTGTGCCGGGGCGATTTTCCCCTCTGCTGCATAGACGACAGTCCCGGCCATGGCTCTTGCCATATTGTATAAGAATCCGTTGGCACAGACCCGCAGGTAGATCAGGTCGCCCTTGCGCTCTACATCATAATAGTATACCGTGCGAACGGTGGATTTTACATCCGTGCCCACGCTGCGCACTGCGGCAAAATCGTGAGTACCCACAAACTGGGCGGCAGCCTGCTGCATGATCTTCTCATCCAAATGCTTTGGATAAAACCAGGCCCGGTTCACATAGAAGGGATCCCGGACCCGGGAGTTATAAATCAGGTAAGTATACTCCTTCCGGGCGCAGGATCCAATGGCATTGAAGTCCTCGTGGACCTCAAAAGCCTTAGTCACCACGATATCCGCCGAAAGGTGTGTATTCAGGGCATAGGGAAGCCTGTCCACCGGGATCGTGGAGGTCGTACGGAAATTGGCCACATAGCACTTGGCATGGACACCGGCATCGGTCCGGCCGCAGCCGGTCACATGCACGCTGTGCCCCACCACCATGGCAACAGCCTTTTCCATAGTTTCCTGAACAGTGGCCAGATTTTTCTGCATCTGCCAGCCGTGGTAGGCAGTTCCCTCATAGGTCAAAAACAAAGCAATATTGCGCATACCACACCTCAAAGGCCAAAGCTGACCAATCCGATCACTGCCGTCAACAGCAATGCACCTGTGCCAAAGGCACTCAGATCATTGCGCTTATAACGCAGCAGCTTCATCTTGGTCCGACCGTCGCCACCCTGATAACAGCGGCACTCCATAGCCGTAGCCAGCTCATCGGCACGGCGGAAGGCACTGATAAACAAAGGCACCAAAATAGGCACCAGAGCCTTGACCCGCTGCATCAGGCTGCCACTTTCAAAGTCCGCACCCCTTGCCTTCTGGGCAGCCATAATTTTATCCGTCTCCTCGATCAGGGTCGGGATAAACCGCAGGGCAATGCACATCATCATGCTCAGCTCATGTACCGGCACCCGGATCTTCTTGAGCGGACTCATCAAAGCTTCCAGACCATCGGTCAGGGAGATGGGAGATGTGGTATAGGTCAGCAGGAAAGTGGCTGTGATCAGCATGAGAATCCGCATCACCATAAAGACCGCACGAACCACACCCTCCAGCGTAACGGTAATGACCCAAACGGATACCAGCACCGTCTCACCCGGGGTAAAGAACAGATTCAAAAGACCTGTAAAAACAAGGATCATCACAAGCGGCTTCATGCCCCGCACGATGGACTTCAAAGGGATGGCGGATACGGCGATACATATTGCCAAAAAAGCAAAGCACACCCCATAGGATACCCAACTGGAGGACACAAACAGCGCAACGATGTATACCACCAGAAGGATCAGCTTGGTACGGGGATCCAAGCGGTGCACAGCCGATTTTCCCGGGAAATATTGACCCAGAGTAATATCCTTAAGCATTGGCCGCGCCCCCTTTCAGCTTCCGAAGGGCATCCACTGCCTGCTCCATGGTATAAACAGAAGGTACATCCACGCCCATTTTTTGAAGCTGGAGGAACACTCTGGTCAGCTCCGGAATGTCCAGACCCATATCCAGCAGCTCCTGGGCATGAGAGAATACGGCATCCGGCGTTCCATCCATAACCAGTCTTGCGCCGCTCATAACCAGCAGCCGATCCGTCAGGCGGGCCACATCATTCATGGAGTGGCTGACCATCATAACCGTAGCGTTTTTTGCCTGCCTGTAGGACTCAATATTCGACAGGATCTCTTCCCTTCCCACAGGGTCCAGACCTGCTGTAGGCTCATCCAGGATCAGCACTTCCGGTTCCATGGCAATCACGCCGGCAATGGCTACCCGTCGCTTCTGTCCGCCGGAAAGGTCAAAGGGAGACATTTCCAGCTGCTTCCCGGTAATGCCCACAAAGCCCGCAGCCTCCCGGACCCGCCGATCGATCTCGTCAGGCTCCAGACCCATATTTTTAGGACCATAGGCAATATCCTTATAAACCGTTTCCTCAAACAGCTGATACTCCGGATACTGAAACACCAGCCCCACCCGGAAACGGCTCTGACGGGTCAGCGCCTTATCAGACCAAATATCTTTTCCGTCCAGCAGCACCGCACCGGAAGTAGGCTTTAACAAACCGTTCAGGTGCTGCATCAGCGTAGACTTACCGGACCCGGTATGTCCGATCACGCCAATAAACTCCCCCCGCTCTACAGCAAAGGACACATTGTCCAGAGCAATATGCTCAAAGGGTGTCCCAACGCTGTATATATGCTGCAGGTTTTGTACCTCTAAAATAGGTGCCAATTTCTTATCCTCCTGTGGGTCAGGCCTTTACCGCATCGTAAAGTGCCTGCACACATTCTTCTATACTCAAAGCATCCAACGGCAGGTCAAACCCGTGTCGGTTCATTTCCCAGAGCAGCTCCACAGTTTCAGGAGCTGCAAGACCAATAGCGTGCAGCAGCTCTACCTGAGAAAACACCTGTCCGGGCGTTCCGTCTGCCGCTACCTTTCCCTTGTGCAGCACCACCACACGCTGGGCCTTTGCGGCTTCATCCATATGATGGGTGATCAGCACAACGGTAATCCCCTTTTCCCGGTTCAGCCGGGTGACGGTCTCTATGACCTCCCGCCGTCCCTTGGGATCCAACATAGCCGTAGGCTCGTCCAATACGATGCATTTGGGTTCCATGGCGATCACGCCGGCAATAGCAACACGCTGCTTCTGGCCGCCGGAAAGCAGATGGGGCGCATGTTCGCGATACTCGTACATGCCCACCTGCTTCAGGGCCTGATCCACCCTGCGGCGGATCTCAGGACTGGCAACGCCCAGATTTTCAGGGCCAAAAGCCACGTCCTCCTCCACCACATTGGCAACGATCTGATTATCCGGGTTTTGGAATACCATACCCACACTGCGCCGGATGGCTGTAAGCCTGTCCTCCTGAGCAGTGTTGATACCGCACACCCAAATGCTGCCGCCGCTGGGCAGCAGAATGGCGTTGAAATGCTTTGCAAGGGTAGATTTTCCGCAGCCGTTGGTGCCTAAAACCGCCACAAAGCTGCCTTTTTCAATGCTCAGATCCAGATCCTCAAATACGGCAAGGCCGGGCGTGTCATCCACGCCCGGATAAGTATACGCCAAATGCTCAGCTTTGATCGCTTCGTTCAAAGTGATCCCTCCCGATCAGGGTGTCCATCGGCCTGTGGCGCCACAAGGCAGCATCAGGCCCGAAGACTTTACCGGCAGTCCCAACTCCCCTACCGCTGTGCTTCCACCGTGTGCCTGTGAGAACACCACATCAGACGCATAGCCCACCGCAGAGGGTGCGAGGCCGGTTGTATAAGAATTGATGATAACAAACAAGGGGTCATCTGTCAGCAGCTTGCCTACCTCCAACAGGAACGGATAGAAACTGGTCTCCATTTTCCATATCTCACCGCTGGGACCCCGCCCGTAGCTGGGAGGATCCATGATGATGCCGTCATACCGGCGTCCTCTGCGGATCTCCCGCTGGATAAACTTGCCGCAGTCATCCACGATCCAGTGGATAGGCCTGTCTGCCAGACCAGAGGACTGTGCGTTCTCCTTGGCCCAGGCCACCATACCCTTGGAGGCATCCACATGGTAGACCTCCGCGCCGCCGGCGGCAGCTGCCAGTGTAGCACCGCCAGAGTAGGCAAACAGATTCAGCACCCGCACAGGCCGTCCGGCAGAGGCCACCTTCTCCCGGATAAAATCCCAGTTGGCAGCCTGCTCCGGAAACACGCCGGTGTGCTTAAAATTCATGGGTTTTACATTAAAGGTCAGGTAGTCCTTGTAACGGATCTGCCAGCGTTCCGGCAGGTGATGCTCCGTCCAGCGCCCGCCGCCCGTGGTAGAGCGGACATAACGGGCATCATAACGCTTCCAGCCCGGATCACTGTGGGGCGTATCCCAAATCACCTGAGGGTCGGGTCGTACCAACAGATACTTGCCCCACCGCTCCAGGCGCTCACCGTTGGAGGCATCCAGGACCTCATAATCCTTCCATTCATCGGAAATCCAAATCATTGGCTTCTCCTTACTTCCCGGGCACTGTAATCCCAGGCATGGCATTGGCGGAAACACTGGGGCTTGCAGCTATCCGCGCACCTTCTGCAGGCTGACCGTGGACTGTGCAAACTACATAAGGCGCGTTTATTCCCACATTTTTATCATTGTGGAATCCCTTAAATGCAATACCGGCACCCTTCTTGTCCACCAAATACACATAGCTATCCTGCAAATACCGTGCCTCCAGGCCAAACTTTTCTGCCTTCAGCAGCTCGTCGGTCTCAGCTTGCGTCAGCTTGACCAGCGACTTCTGGGTAATAACAGACTGTCCGTTCTCGGTGTAGTGCTTGCAGTATTCGTTGGCGACCGCGCCGCCTACTGTACAGTAATCCACCACCACATGCTTATCGCAGGTCGTCATGGGTATATCTTCTTCGTAGACAAACACCTTTTCTGTCCGGCTGAAGCCACCGCCCGTACGGATATCAGCTCTGCAGGCATCCGTAGCCAGCTTGCCGGAATCCAGGCAGATCTCGATCTGCTTCATATCCTTTGTCGTGTCTACAAGCGGTGCGTTCTCCAGGCCCTGGTGCACAGGCTGCATAACCTTCTTGAACAGCTGGGCAGCGGGGTTGCCGGAAATAATGATCTGGGCAGGCTGGTCATAGCCGCACCAAACAGCAGCGGTATAATACTTGGTATAGCCGCAGAACCAACGGTCACGGTTGCTGGCAGTGGTGCCGGTCTTACCGTAGACCGTCTGGCCGGTGATCTTCGCCTCCCAGCCAGTGCCGCCTGCAACTGCATCACCCAGGCAATAGTTGATATATCCAACGGATTTTTCATTCAGGACCTTGTCGCTTTCCTGGATATTGTCCAGCACCAGATTGCCGTCCCTGTCGTAAACCTTGGTAAAGGTACGGCCCTCGCGCCAGGTGCCGTTATTGGCAAAGGTGCCAAAGCCGCTGGCCATATCTCTGACCGAAACGCCATGGGTCTGGGCGCCCAGTGCCAGAGGAGCCAGACCAATATCGGACATGACCTTTCCGTTAGAGCCGATGAACTTATCCGTCAGGCCGGAAATACGGAAGTCCTCCTTCGCGAATCTGTAAGCATAACCGGTGCCGATCTTCTGCAGCGTATTGGCTGCCACAGCATTGACGGAACGCACGATACCGCTGTGGATCGTTCTGGAATACCGATAGATCCGGTCATCATTCTTGGGCCATCCAGACTGATCCTGGGTATTGTAATTGTTGGGCAGATCCTTTATTACCGTAGCTGGCGTGATGGCGCCCGTCTCAAAGGCAGGTGCGTAGACCATCAGAGGCTTTCCGGAAGAACCGGTCTGTAGATCAGAATCCGTAGCGCGGTTCAGTCCGTCATGGACTTTATCCTTACCAACGCCACCGGAAAGGGCTACGATATCACCTGTAGCATTACTCAGAACGACCATAGCTGACTGAAGCTGCTGTCCACCGGTAGGCTTAGGGATCTGCTTCAGATCCTGATAGATCTTGTCCAACTGATTCTGCACATCCATATCCAATGTGGTGTAGATGTGATATCCGCTGGACTGTATAAGATTCTTATAGGTCTCCTTGGTCTTGTCGTTCCAAGCCACGCCGTCCCGCTCCGCCAGGGTCTGACCGATATCCTCGATCACAGTATCCACAAAGTAGGAGTACACCTCTTGGGAGGCATCGGCAGCGACGGCTGTCTGCTTACCGCACTTAGGGCAATAGTATTGGTTGTTCTTTTTGGTATAAGTCTTTACTGTTCCGCCGTAATCACAGCCGTCATTCTGACACTCAGCCCAGCTATCCTCCGGGGCAATACCGCTTTTGAACACCAGCTTCTGGGCCACAGCCTCGTCATACTCCGCCTGGGTGATCATATCCTGTTCCAGCATCTGGTCCAGGACATTAAGCTGGCGCACCCGATTCCTCTCCTCGCCGTTCAATCCGCCATTGTCCAGATTCAGACGATAGGGGTTATACAAGGAGGGGTTGTTGGTAATGCTGATCAGGCTGGCACACTCGGCAACAGTCAGCGTCTGCAGTTCCTTACCGAAATAGGTAGCCGCAGCGGTTTTGACACCGGTACAACGGTTTCCCATATAGATCATGTTGAAGTACCACTCCAGCACCACATCCTTATCGTAGCGCTTCTCGAACTCTGTGGCACGGAAGATCTCCAGCACCTTACGCTGGACAGTCACATCCTTTTCGTCAAAAAGGTTTTTGATCAGCTGCTGAGTAATGGTAGAGCCACCCATGGAATCGTTGCCGAAGAACATGCGGCTGCATGCCTTGATCGTAGTGACCCAGTCAACACCCTGGTGTTCATAAAACCGCTTGTCTTCAATGGCAATGGTTGCATTGATCAAAGCCTCAGGGATCTCATCCAGTTCGGCCCACACACTCTTATTGGTAGCGTGCAGCGCCTGCAGCAGTTCAATATTCCCATCGGAGTTTACATAATATACAAAGGAATTTTGGTCCAGGTTGAAGCCATCCAGGTCCACGCCCGCAATCGGCACGATATCGTCCTGCAGGTAATCTCCCAGAAGTCCCAAAAACACAACACCGCAGATGACACAGATGATCAACACAGTCGCCAACGCACCGGCAGCGATCTTCAGGCCTGCCAAAACCACAGACCATACCTTGCCCACAGCTCGCAACGCCCGGTGCGGCTTCCACGACTGGGGAACGACTTTCCTTCTCTTATTGCTTTCTTCAGCCATAGTATTAACCTCCATTACAGCAGCCCATAGGGCCCGCATGGTCAAACGCTCAAATGGGACAGCATATTGGCACACTGTCGTTCATATGATTATAGCATACCCAAAAGAAAAACGAAAGACCCAATTTATTAATAATCCATAAACTTAGCGGCAATACTAGCAGAGCAAGGAGGAACACAAATGAAAAAATACCGTAATATATATTGTATGCTGCTGTTAGGCTTTCTTCTGGGCATCCACAACGGCAATGTAGCTCTTTGGAAAACAGATGACCCAAAGCCCCTTCGGGTATTCCCCTATGCCGCGTCTTCCCTGCCGGAGGCTGACCGAAAACTATTGGAAAAAGGAATCCCCATCGACAGCCTCGGCGAGCTGACCCGCCTTATAGAGGATTATTTCTCCTGATTATAGGAATGCTTTTGGTTCCGGCTCCATTTTCCTCTTGATTTTGCACCGTGCTGCCTGTACAATAAAGGAAGAAAAAGACATGGAGGTAGAATACCATGGCAGACCAATACGGTTCCGATTTTATGACCATTGTAGATGAGGACGGCCAGGAATACGAGCTGGAGGTACTGTCCAGTCTGGACTACAACGGTTTTACCTATCTTGCTGTGATCCCCGCCGGCCTGGATCAGGACGAAGGATCCGATCTGGAAGTAAGCATCCTGAAGTCTGTAGACGAGGACGGCGAGCCTATACTCTGCGCCATTGAGAATGACGAAGAGCTGCAGGCCGTTTACGATCTGATCATGGAACAGCTTTACGAGGAGGATTCTTCTGACAATCAGTAATCCGCCTCCTGCTTGGTGCGTGCTGTGTCCGTTTGGACCCACATCATTTATTTGGGATGCTTGACTTCCCTGTTGGATTGCAGACCTCCCGCCTGCGCTTTGACGTACGGCGGACGTTGGGAGCAGCTAAAACATGGAGCGGCGACCCACCTGCCTTTTCGTGCAGGTCATACTCGGATGCACACGGCCAAAGCGGGTTCAAGGGACATGGGATGCTTTTTGCTTCCCATGTTTCTTTTTTTAGTAAAAATGTAAACTTTTTTCTTTTTTTGCCCGATTCCGGCATCTTGCCTCTTGAAAACTGCAGATAAATCGGTTATACTGACTTGGTCTATGCGTCGGCTGTCCGGCCATAGCGTTACCAATCGGACAATGAGAGGAATTGATTACATGAGCGCATCCAGCAAGAAGAAGCTCCGCAAGGAGCAAAATGCTGCACAGCTGACAGAAAAGCAGCTGCGTGAGAAAAAAGAAGCCAAAAAGCTGAAGAATTATACCGTCACCTTTGTGATCGTGATGGTTCTGGTGGTGTGTCTGGGCATCGGCATGATCGGCGGCACCGCTTTCATCAATAGCGGTATCCTTGAGCGCAATACCGATGCCGTAAAGATCGGCGACCGCGTTTTGACCAATGCACAGCTTAACTATTACTATGTGGACGCAATCAACAACACCTATAACGAGTGGTATCAAGAATACGGCGACTACATGAGCTTGATGGCCTTAATGTCCAACAAGATCAACCTGAGCATGCCACTGAACGAGCAGGCACATCCCACCGACGAGGGCAGGACCTATGCCGACTTTTTCGTTGACATGGCCATCGCCGAAGCACGGCGCGCCTATGCACTGAACGACTTGGCCGCAGCTAAGGGAATTACCCTCTCTGAAGATGACCTGACAGACATTGATGACCTCATCAGCTCTCAGGAAATGCTTGCTCCCCTCTACGGATACAACAATCTGAAGGGCTATCTGAAAGGAATGTACGGCAACGGTGCTACCGAGGAGAGCTACCGGGAGTATTTGACCGTTACCAAGCTTGCTTCCAATTTCCAGAATAAGTACCGCGACGAGCTTGCCTACACAGCTGATGATCTGAAGGATTATAACGACAAGCACTATGACGAATTTTCTTCCTTCTCCTTTACCTACTTCTTCATGGAGGCTGAAGACTTTCTGGAGCATGCCGAGGGCGATAATGCTCACAACCACACCGACGCCGACAAAGCTGCCGCTTTGAAGAAAGCAGAGGAAGCCGCCAAGAAGCTGGCTGAATCCGGCGCCAAGACTGTCGAAGAGTTCGAGGCTGCAATCAAAAAGGTCGAGGGATGGCAGGATGAGAAGACCCTGAAGGCCACCGACAACAACTTCGTCATGTATTCTGAGATCAACGAGAACATCGCCAAGTGGCTGGCCGACAAGAGCCGCAAAGCAGGCGACCTGGCTATGATCCCCTATACCACCACCTCCACCGACGGTGACGGCAAGGAGACCACGACTACCAGCGGTTACTTCGTTGTGCTTTTCGAGGAAGTTGACACCAACGATGCTTTCCTGGTAGACATTCGCCACATCCTGGTCGAATTTAAGGGCGGCACAAAAAATGACGCCGGCGAGACCGTTTACTCCGACACCGAAAAGAAGACCGCTCTGGACAAGATCACCGAAATCCAGAACACTTGGCTGGAGGGCGATGCCAACGAAGAGTCCTTTAAGCAGCTGGCAATCAAGGAGACTGACGACTCCGGCTCTGCCAGTGCCGGCGGCCTTTACGAGGATGTATATCCCCATCAGATGGTAGAAAACTTTGACAATTGGTGCTTTGATGCAGCCCGTAAAGCCGGCGACTACGGCATCGTAGAGACCGAATACGGCTACCACCTGATCTACTTCGTTAAGACAGGTGACACCACCTACCGCAACCAGATGATCGAGGACACCCTCCGGAAGAACGATTATACAAAGTGGTACGAGGCTCTGCCCGAAACCATCAGTGCTGAGGTGCTGAACACCTCCCGTCTGGACCTGGATCTGGTCATGGCCGGCTGATCAAACGCAAAAACGCCCTGCTTCGGCAGGGCGTTTTGATTTGCTTTGCAGAATAAAAATGCCTCAGTGGGAGAAAACTTCCACAGGAGGCGTTTATATGAAGCTAATGCAAACTCTTGCCTGCGCATTAGCAGGCTTCGGAGCCGGTGCTGTCACGGGGCTGTTCGGTGCAGGCGGCGGTATGGTGCTTGTACCACTGCTGTGCTGGCTTACCGACCTGGATGAAGATTCCATATTCCCTTCCTCCATATCCATTATCCTGCCCATATGCCTGGTATCCATCAGCATGACCGCTGCGACTCAAGGATTGCCCTGGCAGCGGGCATTCCCCTATTTGATCGGCAGCGCCGTTGGCGGTATAATCGCAGGACTTTGGGGCAGAAAGATCCCCACGGTCTGGCTTCACCGAATCCTGGGTGTCCTGATCCTATGGGGAGGTATTCGATATTTATGCTAGAATCATTGCCTGTTATCTTGATTGTAGGCACCGTGCTGGGCATTCTGGCTGGACTTGGGATCGGCGGCGGCAGCCTGCTGATCCTCTGGCTGACCATGATCCTGAAGCTGCCTCACGAGGCCGCCCGCGGTATCAATCTGCTGTTTTTCCTGCCAACTGCCACGATCGCCTGCCTGTTCCGCTGGCGGCAAGGAAGGCTGGCCCTCAAAAAAGTTCTGCCGGGGATTCTGGCCGGTTGCCTGGCTGCGGGTCTATTCACCGCGCTGGGCAGCTCTATAGACACAGAACTGCTGAAAAAGCCCTTCGGCATCCTTCTTCTGCTGACCGGCCTGCGGGAGCTGTTCTACCGTCCCCGGAAAGCAAGATAACCCTCTAAGATCAGTGACGCAGCAACGGCATCCACCGTATCTTTACGCTTCTTTCCGTGGTAATTGTGCTGAGAAAGGATATTGTGGGCCTCTACGGTTGTCCTGCGTTCGTCCCAAAGCCGCACCGGCAGTCCGGTGGCCTGTTCCAGCTGCTGTGCAAACTCTCTGCACAGCGCTGCCCTGGGGCCTTCGCTGCCATCCATGTTTTTCGGTAAACCCACCACGATCTCTCCAACATCCTGCTTTTGCGCCATTTCACAGATCTGCGAAATGGTCTTTTCTGCGTTACGGCTATGGATCACCGCAGTAGCGCCAACAATAGAACACAGCAGATCCGAAACTGCGATGCCGGTACGGGCATCGCCATAATCAACTCCCATAATACGCTTCATGCCGTACATTCCTCCTCTTCCTTGGTTTGTCACTATTATAATGTAAAAAAACCAAAAAACAAGGAAAATTTTTATTGACTTCCGCCTCCCCCTGTGCTAGAATGATTCTACCTGTGAAAAAGGGCTTTTTTTGTGCGCCTTTTTCAGCTCCGGAGTGGCAATTGTAGTTGGCCGCTTCCTAAATTTTTCTAGCCGGGGTGATACAGGGAGGCAATTTTTAAGGAGGTGCCGTTATGCGCGTGAAAGTCACTTTGAGATGCTCCGAGTGCAAGCAAAGAAACTACAATTCCATGAAAAACAAGAAAAACGATCCCGACCGTCTCGAAATGAAGAAGTACTGCAGATTCTGCAGAAAGCACACCGTCCACAACGAGACGAAGTAAGGAGGGCTCTGACATGGCAGAAGTCAAGAAGGAAAACTGGTTCAAGAGAACCTGGGGCCGTGTCCGCAGATACTTCCGTGAGCTCCGCAGCGAGCTGAAGAAGGTCGTATGGCCCACCCCCAAGCAGGTCGTCAAGAACACCCTGATCGTAGCAGCCAGCGTTCTCGTTGTCGGCGTATTCATCTGGTTGTTCGATTTCGTAGCGCAGGCAGGCATTGCCGGCCTGATCAGCCTTTTCTAATAGGTGCTGAGCTATGGCAGAAACTGCAAAATGGTATGTAGTCCATACCTACTCCGGTTATGAAAACACTGTAAAGGCTACCATCGAAAAGACTGTTGAGAGCCGCCATCTGCAGGACCAGATTCTGGCTGTTTCCATCCCCTTGGAGACTGTCACCGAAATCACAGAGTCCGGCATGAGCAAGACCTACGACCGTAAGGTCTACCCCGGCTATGTTCTGGTCAAGATGGTTTACAGCGACGACACCTGGCACGTTATCCGGAACGTCCGCGGAGTGACCGGCTTTGTCGGCGCCTCCAGCAACGACCCCACTCCCCTAACCGAGGACGAGGTCTATCAGATGGGTGTTGAGAAGCGCGAGATCGTTGTCAACTACTCTGTTGGCGACACTGTGCGCATCCTTGACGGTCCTCTGACCTCCTTTACCGGCACGGTAGAGAGCATTGAGGTCGATAAAAACGCGGTCAGCGTGATCGTATCCATGTTTGGCCGTGAGACCCCCGTCGAGTTTGAGCTCGATCAGGTTGAGGTCATTTCCCAGTAAACGCATCGGGTCGGTAATCCGGCCGGAACGTGGGAGGGGCTGATGCCCCGCAAGAAATGCGCCAAGCGCATATTACCACATTACATTCAGGAGGTGCTTATAATGGCACAGAAAGTCACTGGTATTATCAAGCTTCAGATCAACGCCGCTAAGGCTACTGCTTCCCCCCCTGTAGGCCCCGCTCTGGGCCAGCACGGCGTTAACATCGCTGCATTTATCAAGGAGTTCAATGCCCGTACCCAGGCTATGGAGGGCTACAAGATTCCTGTTGTCATCACTGTTTACGCAGACCGCAGCTTCACCTTCATCACCAAGACCCCCCCGACCCCTCTGCTGATTGCAAAGGCAATCGGTCTGGATAAGGGTTCAGGTGTTCCCAACAAGACAAAGGTCGGCACCATCACCAAGGCCCAGATCACCGAGATCGCCAAGACCAAGATGCCTGACCTGAACTGCGCTACCCTGGAGGCTGCTGAGAGCCAGGTTGCCGGCACTTGCCGCTCCATGGGCGTCACCGTCGTTGACTGATATTTGCTATCCGGGGTAACTACCTCGGAAATGTGGGAGGATTTTTCCGCATCACCACGATTAGGAGGATAAATTAATGTTTAGAGGTAAAAAGTATCAGGAGAGCGCGAAGCTGATTGACCGCGCTGTTCAG
>JAGBSG010000009.1 GCA_017632035.1 Oscillospiraceae bacterium
CACACCGTTCGGTGTGTCTCTTTTCTGCTTTGATGTGGATTCGAACCCAGTTTAATGCGATATGCCGGTGGCATATCGCTTCGACCAGTGCAAACACTGGTCGATACCTTAATTTTCTCTTGCTGGCAAGAGAAAATGCAAATCGAATCCACCATCCCACAAGAACAACAATTGACCGTTTTCCAATTAATAATGAATTATTGATTTCTGATTTCGTTTTTACTATACTATATACAAAGGCGGTGATCCATAATGCACGAAGAATACAAGCGAATTGTCCCACATTCAGATAAGGCCATTTTGCTGATCCACGGCATTGTAGGTACACCGAATCATTTCAGGGCCTTTGTGCCCCTCGTTCCTGAAGATATATCCGTTTACAATATTTTGCTGGACGGTCACGGAAAAGGTGTAAAAGATTTCGCTGAAACATCGATGAAAAAATGGGAAGCCCAGGTGCACCGGGCCATAGATGATCTGGCCAAGGACCACCGGGAAATCTATATTACCGCCCATTCTCTTGGAACCCTGCTGGCCATCGAACAGGCTGTGCATGATACCAGAGTGTCCGGGCTGTTCCTGCTGGCAGTTCCCTTAAAACTGTGCCTAAAGCCCAGGATGTTTACGACCTCCCTGAGGGTTTACCTTGACCGCATTGGTCCGGAGGATGCCCAGGCCCTTGCTGCCAAGCAGTGCTGCGGTGTAACGCATCATAAGAATCCATTGCTGTATTTGGGCTGGCTGCCCAGATTCTTTGAGCTGTTTCGCAAAATAAAAGAAACACGGCCGCTAATAAAAGCCATTGCAGTCCCATGTCTGGCATACCAATCCGCGAAAGACGAAATGGTTTCCGTGCATTCTTCGGCAATTCTCCGGCAAAACCCTGGTATTTCTGTTGTAGAGCTGTCCGGATCTGGACACTTCTATTATACTCCGCAGGACCTTACGCTCTTAAAGAATGCATTCATAGACTTTATTTCTTAACAGCCTCTGCGTCAAGCCTGCCTTTGCACAATATAAGAGTTGACTGCCATTGGCAGCATTGGTATAATATACATATCACTTATAGAAAAAGGAGTACAGCTATGGCCAAAAGCATTCAGGATGTCCTTGCGCTGATCAGGGACAACAACATTAAGATGGTCGATTTCAAAATGGTCGATATCAACGGCCAGTACCGCCACGTGACCATCCCTGCCGAGAATTTCTCTGAGGATACCATGAAGAGCGGCATCGGTTTTGACGCTTCCAACTACGGCTATGCCGTGGTGGAAAAGAGCGACATGGTGTTTATCCCCGATCCCGACACCGCGATGCTCGATCCCTTCTGTGAGATCCCCACCCTCACCATGACCGGCAACGCCATGATCATCGATCATCCCGAAAACCGGCCTTTGGCCCAGTATCCCCGTAATATCATCAAGGCCGCCGTTCAGTATATGAAGGACAGCGGCGTTGCCGATGAAATGAAGATCCTCCCCGAGTTCGAGTTCTACCTCTTTGACAATGTGACCTGGGGCGTGGAGGGCAACTACATCGGCGCATCCGTGGACGCAAAGCAGTCCTACTGGAACTCCGGCATCGAAGGCAAGGGCGTCATCGTTCCCAAGCAGAAGAACTACCACATTGCAAAGCCCTTTGACACCTCCTACGAGTGCCGCAGTGAGATGTGCCTGCACATGAAGGATGCCGGTATTGAGATCAACTATCACCATCCCGAGGTGGCCGCCTCCGGTCAGTTTGAGATCGAGCCCCAGCTGGGCGAGGTCGTCCATATGGCCGACGCCACCATGATGATCAAGTATATCATCCACAACACAGCCCTGAAATACGGCAAGAGCGCAACCTTTATGCCCAAGCCCATTTACGGCGAGGCCGGCAGCGGTATGCATGTGCACATGATTCTTTTCAAAGACGGCAAGCCTGTGTTCTCTGACGATAACGGCTATGCCCACCTCAGCGAAACAGCCCACTACTTCATGGGCGGTCTGCTGAAGCACATCGGCTCTCTGTGTGCCATCACTAACCCCAGCACCAACTCCTTCAAGCGCCTTGTGCCCGGCTTTGAAGCACCTGTAACTGTTGGCTACGCCACTTCTAACAGAAGCGCTGTCATCCGGATCCCTGCCTATGCCAAGAGCCCTGACAAGCGCCGCTTTGAGCTTCGTAACCCGGATGCCACCTGCAATCCTTACTTCTGCTATGCAGCCATTCTTATGGCAGGTCTTGACGGCGTAAAGAATAAGATCGATCCCCACGCAAACGGCTGGGGCCCCTACGATTTCAACCTGTACCACCTCAGCGACGAGGAGAAAGCAAAGCTCCAGCAGCTGCCTACCTCTCTGGAAGCCGCTCTGGACGCCCTGGAAGCTGACAACGACTATCTGACTGCCGGCGGCGTGTTCCCCAAGGAGCTGATCGACAACTTCATCAAGACCAAGCGTGCCGAGTGCAGGCAGCTTGCAGCCATCCCCCATCCCGCAGAATTCGACAAGTATTATAACCTGTAAGGCTAAAGAGCCCCGAGAAATCGCAATGTCGTTAAGTTTAGAAAACCTTGTCATTCTGAGGAGCAACGCGACGAAGAATCTACGCATTTCATTGACATATGAAGTCAAATTCGTACGAAAATCCTTCGACTCTCTTCGCTCGCTTAGGATGACAGCCATAACTTAATGACATTGCGAGAAATCGGGGCTCTTTCTTTCGTGCTATCTAAGGTTCTATGTCAATAGTTGGGGTAGAGCCAAAATAGAATAATCTGTGGATCGTGTCGGAGCTTTTGCTCCGGCACGATTTTATGTATTACAAAACAGAATTCTTTTTCTGAAATTATTAAAGTTACGCATACCGTAGCA